>JASIJX010000061.1 GCA_030049955.1 Acidobacteriaceae bacterium | reverse complement strand
AGGCGCCGGCCTTGTCCATGGGCTCGCCCGTGGCCACGTAGGCCGCGATCTCCTCCTCCGACAGGGTGAGAAATTTGACCGCCGTCACCTCGGCCGCCACTTCGGTTCCCGCCGCCGTTGCCAGCGCCACGCCGGTGATCACGCGATGGCTGCGGCCGGAAAGCATGCGCAGCATGCGCACCGCATCGGCCGCGTCGGCGGGCTTTGAAAAAATCTGGCCGTCGAGCGTGACGGTCGTATCCGCGCCCAGCACGGCGAGCTGGTCCTTGTCCGTCTCCCCGCTCCCGCGCGCCGGTACGCCCGCTTTCGATTCGCCCGCCAGTTCACGATAGACGGCCTCGGCCTTCTCGCGCGCCAGGCGCGTCACGTAGGCCACCGGCCCCTCGCCCGCCTGCGGAGCTTCCGCAATGTGCGCGGGATGCACTTCGAAGCGCACCCCCGCCTGCGTGAGCAGCTCCCGCCGCCGCGGCGATTGCGAGGCCAAGACTAGCATAGGGAGATTATGGCAGGCGGGCGTCGGCGGGAAAGGCGCCTCAGCCTCTCCGCGCCCATTTAAACTGGGAACGGCCCCCGCGCGCAACGCTTCCTACGTCGCGCGGCCCCGACACCCATGCACTTTCCATTTTCAGAAATCGAAGTCGTCTGGACGCTCACTTTTGCCGCCCTGCTGGTGCTTCTGGTGGTCCTGCTGGGGCGCGACCGCGTCCGCCGCTATCCCTTCTTTACCGCCAGCGTGGTGTTGACCGCGCTGGAGATGCTGATGCGCCGCCTGCTCGCCCTGAAGCTCGCCCCGCTTACGGCTGCCCAGCTCTTTTTCGCGCTCGGCGATGCCGGCGTGCTCATCACCCTGCTGGTGGTCATCGAGCTTGGCCGCCGCGCCTTCGCCGGCGCCTCGCGCCCCGCGTGGCTCGTGGGTGCGGCCGTGGTGCTCGCCGCCTCCGGCGCCGCGGTCGCCTGGTGGGGACCGTGGCCCGCGCGCCAGACTCTCGAAGCCCACTCCCTCATTGCGCATCTGCACCTGATGCAGCTGTTCGCCGAAAAAGGCGACCTCTTCAACAACCTGGCCTTCCTTGCGCTCACCCTCATCGCCGTTTTCACCGGCCGGCGCTTCCATGCCGGCTGGCGGAGCCACGCCCGCCAGCTTCTGCTGGGCTTCTCCGTCGCCGCGCTGGTGCAGGTGGCCCTGCGCCTGGCGTGGCAAAGGCTTTCGAGCGCGCCCCAGCCTCACACCCAGGCCGAGTTCGATCACCGCATCGCCCTGCAGTCCCGGCTCCTGGATGCAAACAGCCTGGTTTATCTGGCCGTTCTCATCGGCTGGATCGCCAGCCTCTGGTTCGATGATCCCGGTTACGCGCAAGCCGTGAATCCTGCGTCGCCGGAAGACGCTCTTCCTGCCAAGTCCGGCGCACTGAATTCCGGCTTCGCCGAAAAAGCCGACCCCATCGCCGCGGCCCTCCAGCGCGCCCTGGGGGCCGACGCCGGACCGGCCGCGAAACTCGATGCGGGCAAGCCCCCCTCCGCGCGCTGATCTCCGGCCTCTGAACCCCGATGTCGGTTACAAGTGGCAGCTCGCCATCCCGCGCTTCTCGAGATATTTCTGGTGATACTCCTCCGCGCGCCAGAAGGTCGCGGCCGGCGCCACCTGGGTCACGATCCGCCGCGGCTTGTAGACACCCGCCGCACTCAGCTCCTCGATCTTCGCTCGCGCCGCGCGCTCCTGCTCCGGCGAGTGGGTGAAGATCACCGAGCGGTACTGCGTGCCCCAGTCCGGGCCCTGGCGGTTCATCGTGGTCGGGTCGTGCAGCTTGAAAAACGCATCGAGCAGCGCCGCGTAGCTCACGCGCTCCGGATCGAAGTCGAGCTCCACCACTTCCGCGTGCCCGGTCTGGTCCGTGCACACGTCTTGGTACGAGGGATCGTCCAGGGTTCCGCCTTCGTAGCCCGCGGCCGTCGCCGTCACCCCCGGAATGGCGGCCAGCCTGGCCTCCACGCCCCAGAAACATCCTGCTCCAAATGTTGCCTTCTCTGTGCTCATGCTCTTAAGGATGCGCCAGGGGTGCACCGGAAAACAAGAGTGAGGAAAGGCGGAGCAGGGACTGGGGAACTAGAGCATTTTCGGAATACACGTCGACTTCTTGAGGGCGATGAAAGGTGGCTTTTTTTCCACCCCAGCGACCAAGACCTGTCGCTGGGGGCCCCGGGCTTGAGGAAAAAGCCGCTTGGGAGTGTGCTTCCGGTCTACAGCAATTCCGAAAATGCTCTAGAGCCGGTTGCATCAATGGCTTTGTAAAAGGGCCCGGCTTGAGCCGGGCCGCAAGGGCCGCATAACTGTTGGGGCTTTAGCCCCTGCGGGACGTTACCCGGCAGTCTCAGGCCATTGATGCAACCAACTCTAGGAAACCGCCGCCTTCGGGTCCGCTCCGCGCCCGGCGAGCAGCACCGTCGCCGCAAACAGCAGCGTGTCGAACCAGTAGTTGAGCCCCTCCACCGGTGCGGTTCGGAACTCCACGCCAAGAATCGCGCCATAGAAGAACAGCACCAGCAGCAGAAGCACCGCCCCTGCGCCCGCCGCCGACCGGCGCACCGCGCGTGGAATGAGCAATCCAATGCCGCCGGCGAGCAGCACGAGGCCCACCAAGTACGCGATCACCACCGGCACGGGCATCCACGCGGGCGTCAGCTTTTCGAGGGGCACGCCGGGGACATGCCGCGGATGGAGGAAGTGCTCGACGGCGTAGACAATCATCACCAGAGCGACGATGGTGCGCCCCACGCGCATGAGCGCCGCGCCCGCCCCGTCCCCGCGCGGCCGCACGCTTCCCGAGAGCACCATGGCCCCGCCGGCAAACGACGTCTCGCGCAGGGTGAGAATCCAGAAGATGCGATCATGCAGGCCGGCTGACAGGTTGGGTAGGTCGATGGTGGCCACGATGATGAGAAACAGCAGCGCGAGCAGGGCCGCCGACCAGCGCACGCACCGCCAGGCGATGAAGCTCACGCCCGCGGACACCAGCGCCGCGCCCACAAAGTAGACCCAGAACATGGGCGCCGGCAGCCACTTCGGCACCAGCCCTGCAAGATCGCGCGGAACCGTCAAGTGTTCCATGGAGAAGACCGCGAGCGGAGCGGCCTCGAAAACCGGAGCGAGCGCCATCAGCTTGTCCGCGCCGGACGCCGCGCGCAGCCGCGGCCGCGCAAGAACAAAACCCGCAACCAGCACCGCCACGCCCGCCGCCGTCATCGCGCCCACTTCAAGCGTCACGCCCGTCTCCCGGAAGCTGCATGCGGACTTAAAGGGCAACAGAATACCACGCAGTCAGCGCCCCGTTCCGGGCGAGCAGGAGCAGCGTCAGTAGCCGAGGTCCTTCTGGACGACGTTCTGGAGCGGCTCGTTGCGGATGAAGCGCTCGTACTGGGCAAGGAAGAAGCGCATGGCGTCGCGCAGCCAAGTCTTGGTGTGGTCGGCGCAGTGCGGCGAGATGAGCACGTTTTCGTAGCCCCAGATGGGATCGTCGTGCGCGATGGGCTCCTGCTCGAAGACATCGAGGCCCGCGCCGCGAATCGTCTTCGCGTCGAGCGCGCGCAGCAGCGCTGCCTGGTCGACTACCGGGCCGCGGCCCACATTGATGAGCACGGCGCTCGGCTTCATGGCGGCGAAGGCTGCGCCGGAGATCATGTGGTGCGTCTCCGCGGTGAGCGGTGCACAGCAAACCACATAGTCGCAGGCGGCGAGCATCGCGGAGAGTTCCTCGGGCCGGAAGAATCTTTCGATCAAAGGATCGCGATTGGCGGGCGCACGGCGCTTGAGCGCGAGCACGCGCATCCCCATTGCGTGCGCGCGCGTGGCCACGGCGCGGCCGATGTCGCCGTAGCCGACGATGCCCACGGTCTGGCCCGCGATTTCGTCCACATTGAACTGCTCCCAGCGGCGCGCGCGCTGGTTGTGGCGCATGCGGGCAAGATCTTTGGCGAAGAAGAGAATCGCGGTGAGCGCGAACTCGCCCAGCGAGGCGCTGAAGACGCCGGTTCCATTGGTGAGGAAAACGGGGCTCTGGACCAGCTCGGGGAAAAGCACTTTGTCGAGGCCGGCCGAGCGGGAGTGCACCCAGCGGACGCGGGGACTGGCGAGGAAGACCTGGCGCAGCAGATCGCGCGAGCCGGCCCAGTCGAGAAGGACTTCGGCTTCGTGCACGGCATCACCGAACTCCACGAACGTCTTGCCGGCAACATGAGGGATGGATACGAGGAGCGCAAGTTCGGGGTCCAGCTGCGCGGCCAGCACCAGCACGAGGGGTTGCTTGCTCATCTCAGGGCTCACCTCTTTTTCATCTCCGGAGAACGCCGCCGTCCGAGGTTAAGGTTGTCAATGAGGCCGTTGGGGTCCTGCACGTAGCGGCGCGGAACGTGCGGCCCGTCTTTGACTACCACGCAGCCGCGCGCGGCGAGGCAGCGCGTGGCCTCGCCGGCATCGGCAACCGTGACCTCGAAGACGGGTCCGAGGGGCGGGCCTTTCTCAAGGTACAGATTGATGTGCGGGCCGGCGAGCTCGAGCATAGGCACGCGCGCGGTGATGGTGAACCCGGGCAGCTCGACATAGATGGCCGCGGCGGCTTCCGGATCGGGCGATGGAAACAGGATGTCCGTGCCGAAGGTGTTGGCCATGCGTACCTCGTGGTGCGTGCCGTGAGATTGGGTTGCCGTTGCGCGGCGAGCGGGGTGGGCGCGCGGGTTTACGCCTAACTGCGCTCGCGGCCGGGGCGGGGCGGGTTGCGTGTTGCCTTGCCGCGGTGGAAGCCGGCTTTTGCTCCGCGAGCAGGGGATGCAGGCGAAGATTGATACCGGGCGGGGCGCGGAGGGTTTTCTTCCCGTGCGCCGGGATCCCCGTGGCGCCTGGCGCGATTGGGTTCATAGCCTGTTTTTCCGAAGTGCTTTTGGTCGCCGCGATGAGGGCCGTAGCGATCCGGGGCGAATGGGCCGGATTCGCCGCGCCGGGAGGCGGAGCGATCGGATTCGTTGCGTTTTGGCCCGGTGCGATCCGGGCGGCGGCCGGGCCAATCGTTTGGGGCAGCCGCCGAGCCGCGGCGGTCGAAGGCGTTGCGTGGCGCTCCAAAGCGCGGCCCCGGGCGGCGGGCAAAGCCGCGATCCGCGTTCCTTTCCTTGTTCCGGTCGAAGTTGGAAGGGAAATTGTCATTGCGGCCGCGTTTGGTGTCGCGTTGCCAGTCGCCGCGCTCGCGATTGTCCGGGCGCCGATCGAAATGTGGATCAAAACGCGGATTTGCACGCGGCCCGCGGCCGGAGTCAAATTTTCGGAATCGGTTCTCGCCGCGCTCGCGCGAGTTGAAAGACCGCGGCGGGGTGGAATGAGCTGAAGCGGATGGGCCTGGGCGGTTGCGCTCTTCGCGGCGCGGGGAAAAACGTTGGGGTTTCCCGGGCGTGCGCCGGCCGGACCTTTGCGGATTGCGCGGCTCGAAGGAACGGCCCGATCGTTCGTCGCGAGGAGAATCGAAGCCGTGCGGCTTTGCGAGCGGATGCCCTTTGCCTTCGGCGGCGCGGCGGAGCTGAGCCAGTTCTTCCGGCGTGAGCTCGCGCAATTGGCCGGGTTCGATGTCGAGGACGAGGGGGCCGTAGCCGACGCGGCGAATCTTTTCGACGAAGTGGCCGATGGATTGAAACATTTTGCGCAGCTCGCGATTGCGGCCTTCGATGAGGACGACTTCGAACCAGGGATTTTCTGCGCGCGCCTGCGGGCCCCTGGGCGGCGGCCCGGACCGCGCGGAGCCGGGTTTTGCTCCGCGACGCAGCTCGCGGATGCCGGCAGGTGCGGTCTGCGCCTGCCCGGAACCGGGGCGTCCGCGTTCAATCGGGACGCCGGAGCGGAGGCGATCGAGTTCTTCTTCCGTGGGGCGGCCGGCGACTTTGACGAGATAGGTCTTTTCCACGCCCGAGGCGGCGCGCGTGAGCCGGTCGGCAAGCTCGCCGTCGTTCGTCACCAGCAGCAGCCCTTCGCTGTCGTAGTCGAGGCGGCCGACGGGATAAAGGCGTTCGCGCATCCTGGAGAAGAACTGCATCACGGTCGGTCTCCCTTCGGGATCGCTCACCGTGGTGACGAAGCCGCGGGGCTTGTTGAGCATGAAGGTGCGATGGCGCTCGGCGGCGGGGATGCGTTTGCCGTCGACGCGGATGTGATCGCGCGCGGGGTCGGCCTTGGCGCCGAGCTGCGTGACCACCTGGCCGTTGACCATAACGCGGCCGGCGAGGATCATCTCCTCGGCCTGGCGGCGGCTGGCGACGCCGGCGTGCGAAAGAATCTTCTGCAGACGGTCAAGCTTGGCAGGTTCCCTTTCCTGCGCGCGCGGCCCCTCAGGATGCGGCGCCGCGGGTGCGGGCGATGTTTCACTCTCCGGCTCGGCCGCGACCGCGGGCGCGGTGTTCTCGGGGGCGATTGCGAGCGTACCCTCGAGCGCATCTTCGGTGGTATCTGCGCGGTAGGCGGCCATCTCGGCGAAGGACTCGGGTTCGTCGCCGTGCATGTAGCAGCGGCCTTCGCCATCGCTCAGGTCGCCGATGGGATCGTCCACCGGGACAGGAAATTCCAGGGCCGGCTCGAGGATTGCGGCGGCCTTTTTCACTGCTCGGGATTTGGCCTTCGCAGTTTTCGCGGGCCCGGCGGCCTTGCCGGGTTTTGCGGTCTTCGCCGGAGACGACCCGGCTTTGGTCTTGGCCGGTGCGGCTTTCGATTTTGCGGCCGGTTTCTTGCTCCCGACGAGGGGTTTTGGAGCGCGAGGCTTTTTAGCTGCGGACGCGGGCGCAGTTTTTCTGGTCGCGGAGCGGGTGCCGGTGCCTGCGGATTTTTTTGTCATGGCAAAGCCTCGGGTTGCCTTGCGCTGCAGCTCGACGAGCGGCAGGCTAGTGCATGTATCCCTTGGGGGGAGCCGGCTCGCCGGCAGAGCCGGATTCGCCGCCGGATCCGCTTTCGACAGGCTGGGCGAGCTCGAGCGAGAGATCGGAGGCGATGGCTTCCGGCGTGTCTTCCGGCGCACCGGGCTCGCCGTCCGCGGAGCCGTCAGAAAAGTTGTCCGCGGCCTCGGCCTCTTCGAGCTCGACCGCCATCTTTTCGAATTCCTCCATGGATGGCAGTTCGGAGACGTCCTTGAGGCCGAAGCGCAGCAGGAATTCCTTGGTGGTTTTGTAGAGAATGGGGCGGCCGATGACCTGCTTGCGGCCGGCCGTGGCGATGAGCTTGCGCGCCAGCAGCGAGCCGAAGACGCCGGAGGAATCGACGCCGCGGATTTCATTGACTTCGGGCGCGGTGACCGGCTGCTTGTAGGCAATGACGGCGAGAGTTTCGAGTGCGGGCAGCGAGAGCTTGAGCGCGGGCTTGAGGCTCTTGACGAAGGCGCGCACGGCGTCGTGGCAGGCGGGCTTGGTGGCCATGCGGTAGCCGCCGGCGATCTCGCGGATCTCAATGCCGCGGCCGTCGGAGGCATAGGACTGGATGAGCTCGTCGAGGAGCTGGCCGAGGATGACGCGGACTTCGCGGTCGCGCTGGTGGGCTTCGCGCCTGGCTTCGGCTTCGGGGCTGGCGGGCGCAGCGGATTCGGCGTCGAGATCGGCATCCGGATCGGTGTTTGCGACCGATTCGACCGGGGTATGGGCTCGAGTCTCGATGAAAATCGCGAACGAGCCTTCGGCTTCTCCCGGCTGCACCGAGCATCCCTCCTGCGCCGCTTCGGGTTCGATGCCCTCGAGAAGAGGCGCGGACTCTGCAGCTTCCGCGGAGATGCCGGCGGCGCGAACGGCTTCCTGCCCGGCCTTCCAGGCAAGCGCCTCCTCGGCGAAGAGCGCGGCAAGCTGGGCGAGCGTGACCGGCTCCTCCGCGGCGTAGATGACGGCTTCCAGTTTGGCTTTCAGGTCCATTGGTTCAGGGCGGTCGAGAGCCTTCGCGAGGAAGACACTTCTGTATGGTACCGGATGTGGGGAGCGGACGGCAGGAGGCGCTCAAACGGGAAAAACCGCCGCCGGTTGCGCGGCCGGGACACGCACGCCGGCGTCCCTACTCCGAAACAGCACCGGGGGCGGGCTCGTCGTCGCTCTCGCCTTCGACGGAGATGCGCAGGGACTTCAAGAAACTGAGGTCGTTCGGGGTAAAGGGAGCGGACTCGCCGGTGGACTCGGCGGAAGATTCAGAGGATTCGCTGGACTTGGCGCCCACCTCGTTGAGGCCGATGGTGGCTTCGAGCATGAGCAGGACGTCGAAGCCGTGTTTGCGGATGTCTTGGACTACGCCGGCGATCTGCTCGCTCTCAATGACCGACTCGTGGATGGCTTCACCCAATTGCTGAATCAGTTCGCGCAGACGGGATGTCACGGTCACCTCCAAGAGCGGGCCGGCGCACGCCTCGCAGCGCGGCAAGCAATCACTAACTTACTTCCGATGCCGGAAGAATACAATCGGAAGCTGTGCGGCAGCGCCGAAAAGCGGAACGCTGTTAGCATCATAACAATGAAGTCGAAGACTATTGGCCGCGCTGTGGGAATCGGGGTCCGAGTTGCAGGCCGGATTGTGAACGACCGGATTGCCGGCTCGCCGCAGTCGGCTGGGCCGCAGCCGATCGAGAATGCGCGCCTAGCCGTTGCAGCCTCAACGCACGCCGCATCAACACATGCCGCATCCCAGGCCCGCGGAAGTATTGGCCAGGGCATCGGCGGTTTCCTTCGTCCCTTCCGCCGCGCTGGCGGCATTGTATGGCTCGAGGTCACTGGCGTCTTTTTTCTGCTCCCGGTAATCGTCTTTTCCCCAATCATTTGGGCGACCCGCGCGAGTTGGGAGCATGGTCCCGATCATCGCCGTTTTCTCGCTTCGGTGGTTCTCGTGGCTGTTTTTCTCTATCTTGCCGTCACTTCCTTTTGGCGTGCTCGGAAGCGGGCAGCGACGCAATAGATCTCCGTCACCATCCCCTCTGGTATTCGCGGCAAACCTCAGACTATACTACTAAGGAGGGAGGGAGCACGGCTCTCTATCGCGTCTCCCGGAGTGAGGTGCGTCTTCAGCAGGGATTCCGGCGCCATTGCGCTTTCCCTACCGCCGTCGGCCACAACGCGCTGGCGGGCTATTGTGCGCGTGCTCCGAAGTCCTTTTCACGCCATTAGTTGCGCCTTCGTGCCGGCTTCTTGCGCTTTGTGTAGTTCGTCCTTGCCGCAGCTCTCTTCGGTCCCCATCTGCGAATCCTGCTGGGGTGAATTTCCCGCCCTACCTGACATGGGCTGCGTGCGCTGCAGTGACAGTCTTGATTCGCCCGCATCTCTTACTCCGTATTGCCGCGCCTGCCGCCTTGCGCCGCCATCGTTTGCCCGCGCCGTTGCCTGGGGTCTTTATGAAGACCGCATGAAGCAGGCCATCCATGCTCTCAAGTACGACGGGCTGCGGCCGGCTGCTCGCCCGCTCGGCCGAATGCTCGCACAAGCCATCGCACAATTGGCTTCGGAAGCCTCCGCTGAAATGCTGGTCGTGCCCATTCCGCTGCACCGCTCCAAATACACTGAGCGCGGCTTTAACCAGGCGCGCTCGCTGGCTCGCGAAGCTCTCCTTGCGCTGCGCCGCACGCATCCGCAATGGCGCCTCACGCTCGCGCCCACTACGCTGATGCGTCTGCGCCCCACCGGGAGCCAGGCCGGACTGACGCCGCGGCAGCGCCGGATGAATGTCCGCGGCGCATTTTCGGTTTCCGATCCGGTTGCCGTCGACATGAAGCACGTTCTACTGGTGGACGACATTCTGACCACCGGCGCAACAGCCCGTGCGGCCGCGGACGCGCTTCGCCGTGCCGGCGCCGCATCTGTATTTGTAGCTACGCTCGCCCGCGCGCGCCGCGTGAGCTTTCACATCCCTGCGAAGCGAGATAGTCGGCTGCGAGACCGGCCAACCGCCGCAGCCGCCGTTCTCGCGAAGACTGATTCACTTGAAGGCCAACCTTTTTGACCGGGAGATAGAGCGATGTCATTGGGAAAAGCTATGATCCACGCTCGCAAGCAAAAGGCCATCGCCCGCGCCGCCGCGCTCGCCGAGCATGCCTCTGTTTCCAGTGCTCCCCCCGCACACATCCTGCAGATGCCGGTGCTCGTGCTGAATGCTTCGTACGAACCGATCAATATCTGCGGCGCGCGCCGCGCCCTGGTCCTCGTGCTCAAGGGCATCGCCCGCACTGAGGAAGAACATGGCCTGACGCTGCATGCGCAGCGCACTCTTATCGCCATGCCCTCGGTCATTCGCCTGCTCGAGTACCGCCGCATTCCGCATCAGACGCGTGCTTTGTCGCGCAAGAACATCCTGCTGCGCGACCGCAATACCTGCCAATACTGCGGCGAAGTGATGCCGCCCAGCGAGCTCACGCTCGATCATGTAATGCCCCGCTCGCGCGGCGGCAACTCCACCTGGGAAAACCTGGTTGCGTGCTGCCATCCGTGCAACCGCCGCAAAGGCAATCGGCTGCTCAACGAGATCGACGACATGATTCTGCTGCGCGAGCCGCGGCCGTTTTCGTTGCACACCAGCCGCCAGATCATGCGCATGCTTGGCCGCGGCGATGACCGCTGGCGCAAGTATCTCTTCTATTGACCGCTGGGCTAGCCGCAGCGAACACTTTGACCTGCGGTCGCGTCCTACACGGCAAGGATGCGTTGAAGAATGTCTCCATCGATGCTCAAAACTCTGCCGGCTTTCCTGTTCGCTGCTGCAGCCGCATTCTCGCAGCAGACTTCGGTTCCCACGGCGCTGCCTTCGCAGCCTTTCGTGATCCGCAACACCTGGTTCATCGGCGGCCAGGGAAGCTGGAACGCACTGCGGCTCGATGCACAGGCGAAACTGCTTTTTATCGCGCACGAAAAAAATGTTCAGGTAGTTGATGTGAGCGATGGATCGGTAGCAGGCACGATCGGCGGTTTTCAGGATGCCCGCGATATCGCCCTGGACCCTGCCGGCGCTAATGGCTACGTGAGCGATGGCGGGCGCGCCAGCGTGACCGTCTTCGATCGCGATAGTTTTGCAACGTTGGCACAAATCCCGACCGAGCCGAGCCCTTCAAGCCTGGTTCTTGAGCCGCAGACCGGGATGCTGTTTGTTCTAGGCAGCGTTCCGGCTGGGACCGGTGCGGCGCCACCCCCGGACCATGGTCGATCGCCAACCACACCGCCGGCCGCAACGTCCTCTATCACTGTCATCGATCCGCAGACGCGCAGCGCCATCGGAGCCATTCTGCTCTCGGAAAGGCTCGGGGCTGCGCAAGCGGACGGGGCTGGCGCAATCTACGTCGTTTCTCCTGGCGGCACCGGCCTTCTGCGCTTCGATGCGCAGTCCGCCATAAACGAGCTCCGCCAACAACAGCCTTCTCCTGCAAAAACATCAAAGGCAAGCACTCCTGCTTTTCCCACAGTCGATTGGACCAATCCAATCTCGGATCCGGCTGTCGAGGGACAGCTTCGTGCGTTTCCGCTCCATGGCCGATGCCCAGGTCCCGCCGGCATTGCTCTGGACAGCACCGACCAGCGGATCTTTGTCGCCTGCTCCAATATGACGCTTGTTGTGCTGAACTCGGCTACTGGTGACACCGTCACTACTCTCCAGGTCGGGCCGGGCGCGCATGACGTGGGATGGGACGCGGAGCACGGATACATCTTCGTCGCCAATGGCGGCGGCGACGGCAACATTACCGTCATTCACCGCAATGTCACCGATACGTACAACGTGAACCAGACGCTGCCCACGCGGCAACGCGCCCGTACCATGGCGGTCGATGCGGACAGCGGGCTTGTGTATCTGGTGACGGATTATCTGGGAGCGCAAACTGGCGGTCACGGCGGTTTGAACGGCCTCAAAGTAGTTCCTGTCGAGGGCAGCTTTCAAGTGCTGCAAATCGGACAATAGACGACAGCATGTCTCGTGCGAAGCCCGCCGGAGGACGGCGAATCCTGGCCCGATAATCTTGGCAATCAATGAAAAATCAATGAAAGGGGCGGCGCTAAAGCGCCGCCCCTTCGGCCCGCCCGCCGGAATTTACTTCTTCGGCGGGAACTTTGAGAACATTTTGCCGATATCTTCGTAGATCATCTTGCGATTCTTGTCCGGGTTGTTCGAAATCTCCCCCTGGCTGATGCCGCGCCATAAAAGCTGCTTCGACTGGGTATCGAACATATCGACGACCATGCGCCCCTCCGGCACATTGTTGACCGTGGTTGTCGTCTCGCCAAAGCCGCCACCGGGGCCCCAGCCCCAGCCACCCCATCGCCAGCCCACGCCCCAGCCGCCACCCAGGCCGTCATAGAACGTCTCCAACTGCTGCTGGTTCTGCACGCGATCCTTGACGACGAGTGTTACCTGGCCGCCGTTCGGGACCTCCTGCCAGCCCTTGGTCTGCAGTTCCTTGTCGACCGCGCGTTGAATGCGCTGGGCGTCGAACTGGTCGGAAACATCGATCTTGCCCCACGAGTACGTGTGGTATTGGGAGAAATCGACATGGTGGTCAAAGTCGGTCTTAACGTTATCAGCAGCAACCGGCCGGCAAAGAAGCAAAAGGGCAGCGCACGCTACGCCAGTAATTAGCGGCCGGATTTTCATGGGAAATCATCCCTCCCTGCTTGCCAGAATCCTTCCAGGCAGAAGGGATGCCGACCGCGACACGGCCGGTTGTCTTAGACATGGAAACCGGAGTGCGGGCAGAGAAACCCGTGTTCGTATAAACGCCACCAAGCGTGATCTGGCCACGGCGCGGATGGATCTGCACCGGAGAATGGGCTACTTTTGCTTGCCCTGCGAGCCGGTCGGCTGGCTCTGGCCATTTTGCTGGGCCTGGCCGTTCTGCTGCTGGCCGTTTTGCGTTATATCCTGGCCGTCGTAGATGATCTTGGTGCTCGAACCGAAACGCTTGTAATCGGCATATTTGACGACTTCGCGGATATGCACGTCCTGGTCCATGTAGCCGTAGCCGCCGGTAAAGTGCAGGATGCCTTCACCCTTGGTATAGACCGGGAACCAATAGCGGCCGTCGATCTGCTGCCGCCAGGTCATGAACGGCGGGTGCAGGTCTTCCTGGCCTTTCTTAGTGTCGTCGGGAACCATGCGGCCGTTGGTCACCACGATCTGCAGGTCGGTAGCGTCGACCCAGATGCGGCCGTCGAGATAACGCTCGTGCTTTTCGATCACCTTCGGCGCCACATCGAAGACGTAGCAGTCCACATCGTCTACCTTCTGCTTGCCGACGTAGGTGATGTTGTACTTGGGCACGTCGGCGGTGGTGAGCACGAAGGGATAGCCGTGCTGAATGTCCTGGAGATCGGATGGACTCATCATGATCCCGCCCTGATCCAGCGTGCTGGGCGGCGCATCAACCACCTTCTCCATGCGCGCGCCGTCGGGACTGAAGATCACGTCGTCCACCTCGAACCACTCTCCGGATACTTTCCTGGTGTCGTCGTCGATCGTGTCCACCCGCGCGGTGCGCCGGTAGGTGTAATGGTTCAACGCTTCCCGGAATTCGGTCTCCTTGGCGGCAAACTGCTGGATGATCTGGTCGGCAGGGACGGAGGGTGGAGTCAGGTCCATTTTTCCAAAGCCGGCGTCCAGCGGCATGGGGGTAAAGCTGTCCTTCTGCGCGGACAGCTGGACGGCGCAAACCGCAGGCAGCAGCAAAACGATCCAGATTAAGCGGCGCACCCTGATTGCCTCCGATGGAATGTGTTGAGCGAGGGCGAACAAAGGCCGAGGTCCAGCGACCGGCCGGGTGTCGCGGCTCTCTCTGCAAGCTTAGACGCTTTGACGCGGGATGTGGGCACCGGTAGTGGACCCGTGACTCGATTCGTGTTTTGGCCCGGGCCCCTGCAGAAGTGCGTGCGAACAACTTGGCGGTGCAGAACTGGCTCCCCCTCCCTCTCCCCCCTCCCCTATTCAAGACTACATGGTTATTGATAATAAAAGACTTGAAGGCGGAGGTTCGCTCGTATGTTCCAGCATGCAAAGAACTTACGCACAGCTTAGCCAGAATCAACAACTTACGGCCGAGATTCGACTGGCAAAAGGCAACTGGAGCGCGAGTCTCTTTTTCTCTATATTTGGCCCTTTCAGGATAGCGAAGAGTGAGGAAATAATTGGCAATGTTGGATTGGACGGTAAGCGACTGATTGCTTGATGGAAAGCATGAGTTCGGTTGGATGGGCAGTTTGACAAGGAATGCGCGGTTTGCAGAAAGCATACCTTTGGTTTCAAGAATCCGGGGCGAGCGTCGTTGGCCGGTGGGGCATTCGAACCGAATTCCGTCAGCCAAAATCGTCCCCCGTTGCACCTGCACCTCAAAACCTAGTTCCCACCTTAGGCGAGCCTGGGCTGCGCTTAAGGTGGGTAAACCGGTTTGTGACGAGCAGAATTCTGACGTTCGTTCAGGTGGTTAAGACAAAGCCCATCAGCGCTTCGGCGTCATACTGGCTTTGCCGGCCATTGCCGTTGGTCATGGTGGCAGCCACGTACAACTCAGTCGCAAACCCTGCGGTTGGGCATGTGCCCAGCAGGTCACCCACCGTTGGCGCCGGCGAAACAGGCGAATCAGCTGGAGCGGCGGTCACCGGACCACTGGGCAGCGCCGCTGGCAGCGGGGGCGATCCCAGCCCGGTTACGCCCCGAACCAGCGCAAGCGAAAAGGTTGCGAAGTTCGCCGGCTGGCTCGCAGTGAATCCCAGTGAAACGGTGGTGCTCTTGTTCGTTCCGTAGTGCAACACGCCGCAGCTATCGGCGCCCGTTGCCGGTGAAGTATTCAGCACCGGCGCCGCGAGCACAGCGACGCACTGCTGATTGTTCACCTCGATCACAAGCAACTGGCTTACCAGGTTCGGCGTCAGCTTGTTGCCCGCCGCATCCAGGAATTGCAGCTCAATCGAATGCTGCCCATTGGAAAGCGCTGTGCTGTCCAGTTCATATCCCAGCGCCGGCGGTTGGTAGTTAAACAGATCCGCCACCGCGTGCACGGGGTAGCATCCAATCGAGGAGCCGATGGTTGCGGAAGGAACGGTGATCAACACATTGGTTGTGCCGTTCCATTGGTAGACCGTCCAGCTACCCGTTTGCGTCACCCCATTCACCTGCACCTGGTAATAGCGGGCGCCTGCATTGTAGGCCGACTCATAATTCACCATCACCGGCAGCGTTCCGCCGAACGGTGCATCGGTTACCTGATACGGAGAACCCGATGGCGTCGTCGCCAGCCCCGTCAATTGGTTTACGAAGTTGGCGGGGATCTGCCCAATGCCCATCAACAGGGGTGCGGTGCTCGTGATACCGCCGAAGAGGACTTCTTCAATCACCGCGTCGCAACAAACCAGAAGCTCTCCCGCGTAGGGCACCGTTACGCTGGAAGGACGGAACGGCACTCCAGTCACCACCGTGTTCACCTTCCCGCTGGTCACGCTCACCGTAACGATGGAGTTCGAAGGATCGCGCTGGGGAACGTAGAGCGAATCCTGCGCCGCATCTGTCCAGGTCAGGAAGAACGGATTCGTCAATCCCGAAGCAATTGTGATGATTGTCCCACTGCTGATCTGCACCTCGTTGATGTGCCCCGCCTGATCGCTGACATAGGCATACTGCAGATCCGAACTCAGCACGATGCCAATCGGAAGGGTCAGCGCGGACGTAATCACCGTCAGCGCGCCGCTGGCGAGATTAATCTTCAGCAGGCGTCCCGGCGAAGCGTATTCCACCACATACGCTGCGTTATGCGCCTCGTCGAGAAACATCTGTTGAGGAGCGCTCATTCCTTTGGCCACCACGGTTGCGGCACTTCGATTCGCGCTGGCCAGCGCCACCTTCACCAGGTCGCCACTCCGTTCTGTTACATAGGCATGAACACCATCCGTGCTCAACTTCACGTCTTCGGGGTTAGTGTAGCCAGTTCCCAGCACCTTATACGCGGGGGTTGCAGGGGCAACTGTGAGGGAGGACAATTTGCCGCTGTCGTATTCCACAAAAATGAGTTGGTTTTGACTCGCGTTGAACGCGCTTCCAATCGCTCCGCCTAGTCCGGTCTGGAGCTGGGTCTGCGTAGGCGCCGGGATTGGCGCGGGTATGGGCACAGGTACCGGTATCGGTACTGGCGCGGGGGATGGCACTGTTGGCATTGGAGTTCTCCTTTTCCCTGTCTTTTCGTGGGCTCAGGCTCTTTCAGTGCGGAGAACGGCGAACCACCGGCTCGGCGATATAAGCCTGCGACCCAGTGTCGATGTATGGTGTCGGTGTATGCCTTTGAGGGTTCGGGGTATTTGGGGGCCGGTATCCCCGATGAGTCACTTTGGCCCGGGCAGACCTGGAAAGCTGTGACCCGAAAAGCTGTCGGAATAGAAACCGTTGCACTATCAGGCGCCCGAAAATCCGCCCTTGTCAAGTAATTTTCCTGGCCGGCGGCACGCCGGTCTCAGGAGACAGATAATCTGCTGTCCATCCTTATTTCGAGCCGCTGGTGGTTGGTCGGCAATGCAGTAGTAGCTCTTTGTTAGCATGTGCCCCGCATTAGCATGTGGCCCGCATATAGTCCGGCCTCCAGCGGGGCGCGTAGCTTCGGATTCATCCGCCCCAGCAGCGCTGAGCATGGCAGCCAGAGCAAAATCCGTAGAATAGGAGAGGATGGCATTTCAGGAACAATATGACGTTGCCGTGGTTGGCGCGGGGCATGCGGGGTGCGAAGCCGCGATGGCTGCGGCCCGCATGGGACTCAAGACTGCGCTGATCACGATGAATCTGGATCTGATTGCGCAGATGAGCTGCAACCCGGCCGTGGGCGGCGTGGCCAAGGGGCACCTTGTACGCGAGGTCGACGCGCTGGGCGGCATTATGGGCGAAGTAGCCGACGCGGTCGGTATTCAATTCCGGCTGCTGAACTCTTCGCGGGGGCCGGCGGTATGGAGTCCGCGCGCGCAGTGCGACAAGCAGCTTTACCGCGTGAAGATGCGCGAGGTGCTGGAGAGCCAGCCGGGGCTGCACATTCGCCAGGCGGAAGTCGTCGATCTTGTGATCGACGACGGGGAACAGGGAACAGGGAACAAAGAACAGGGAACAAGGGAACAAGGGACCGAGGGAACAGAGGAGATTCCGCGGCCGCGGCGGCGCGTGCTCGGACTCAAGCTGCGCGATGGGCGGCGGCTGATGGCCGGGGCCACGATCATTACGACGGGCACGTTCTTGAATGGTCTGATCCACTGCGGCGAAGAGCGTTACCCGGCCGGACGCAGCGGCGAACCGGCCAGCGTTTTGCTGGGCGAGGCGCTGCGGGCGCTGGGGCTGCGGACGTGCAGGCTCAAGACTGGGACGCCGCCGCGGCTGGATGGGCGGACGATCAATTGGAACGCATTTGAGGAGCAGCCGGGCGACGCGGATCCGACACCATTCAGCTTTCGGACGAAGAAGATTGTGCAGCCGCAGGTGAGCTGTCACATCGCGTTTACCACGCCGGAGACGCTGCGGCTGATTCGCGAGAACGTGCATCGGTCGGCCATGTACTCGGGGCGCATTGAGGGGATTGGGCCGCGCTACTGCCCTTCGATCGAGGACAAGATCGTCAAGTTCCCGGACAAGACGCAGCACCAGTTTTTTCTGGAGCCCGAGGGGCTGAACACGCACGAAGTTTACGTGAATGGCATGTCAACGTCGCTGCCGATGGAAGTGCAGTGGCAGATGGTGCACTCGATTCCGGGGCTGGAGAATGCGGAGATGCTGCGGCCCGGTTACGCCATTGAGTACGACAGCGTGGATGCGACGGAGCTGGACCGCTCGCTGCGCGTGAAGTCGATGGAGGGGCTTTATCTGGCGGGACAGATCAACGGCACGAGCGGCTACGAAGAAGCCGCGTGCCAGGGCATCATGGCGGGGATCAATGCAGCTCTGTGGCTGAAAGGCGAGCCGCCATTCACGATGGACCGCGCGGAAGGCTACACGGGGATCCTGGTCGACGATCTGATTTCGAAAGGAACGAATGAGCCGTACCGCATGTTTACTTCGCGTGCGGAGTTCCGGCTGCACCTGCGCATTGACAACGCCGACCGGCGGTTGACGCCGCACGGGCGCAGGCTGGGGCTGATCAACGACGATGCCTGGGCGGAGCACGAGCGCAAGCAGGCGCGGATGGCCGCGCTCGAGCGATTCCTGGTTGCCGGAAAGGTGAATGCTGAGCGGCTGGCGCGCGCGGGTTTTACAGGACTGACGGGCATCGCCGGGCTGTCGTGGGCTCAACTGCTTAAGCGGCCGGAGATAACGATCGAGCCTCTGCTGGCTGTGCTGGGCGATGAGTTGAGGCGCGATCCGGCGCTGGGCTCATTTGCCGAAGTTTTTGACCAGAACGCTGCTGCACGGCCAGCGCTTGAACGCAGCGCGGCACGCAACGAAGCGCGGGCGGTGGAGACGGAAATCAAGTTCGCTGGTTACCTGGAACAGCAGAAGAAGTCGATTGAAAAGCTGAAGGCGGCTGAGGCTGTCGTCATTCCGGAGTGGATCGAATACGGATCGATCAGCGGCCTGTCGCGCGAGATGAAAGAAAAACTCGAACGCGTGCGGCCGCAGACGATCGGGCAGGCCAGCCGTATTCCGGGCGTGACGCCGGCGGCTCTGAGCCTAGTTCACGTGTCCATTAAATTACAGGGCGAGGCGCGTAAGCTGCAGGGCGAGGTGCGCAGGGTGCAGGGGGCGAACAGGGCGGCTGTTTCGGCGCAATAGGCTAGTCTATTGCTGCTGCTCTACGTCTGTGTTCTGTTTGCCGGTCTGGGCCTGTTCGTCATCCTGCATGTTCTGGTTACGCTTCTTGGTGCTGGCGTAGTACCCGCGGCGAGTGCGCACGATGAGCTTGCTACCGTGCGGGCCGCGCGCCTCAACGTGCACGGTGCGGTAGCCGCCGAGGCGGGCCGGCTTGGTGGAGTGGTAAGCGATCACATACTGGTTGCGGATGTCCTGCGCCACCTCAGCCGCGACGCGGTCCACGTCATCGAGCGAGTTGGGAAAATAAGCTAACCCGCCGGTCTCTCGCGAGAGCATTTGCAGAGCCTCCCGGGCCTGCCGCCCCTCCTCTTTCGTCGAGTCGTACTCCAACCCGATGGAGTACACCACCGGACCGCCGAGATCCTGCACGCGGCGGATCGCCTGCTGTAGCGTGAGGTGCGAAGCGTTGTCGGCGCCGTCGGTGATGATCAGCAACACTTCCTTGCGGTGCTGCGCGTGCTTCGACAGCTCGTCGGCTGAAGCAGCAACCGCGTCATAGAGCGCGGTGGTTCCATGCGAATCGAAGCGGGACAATCCCCGGTTGAGCGCGACGAGGTCGGAGGTAAATCCCTGGTCGAGATACGCGCGGTCTGAAAAGTTCACGATGAAGGCCGCGTCGTGGGGATTGGAGGCGCGCAGCAGGTGAAAAGCGGCTGCGTTGACGGCTGCGCGCTTGTCGCGCATGGAGCCGGAGTTATCCACGAGAATGCCCATCGAGACGGGCTGATCCTGATGCTGGAATGCGTTGATCGTCTGGGGGACGCCATCCTCCCAGACGCGAAAATCATTCTGAGTCAGATCCCTGATGGTGCGGCCTTTTTCATCCATGACCGCGCAGTCGAGCAGAACTTCGTCGACGTCGGCGTGCAGAACATACATTCCGTTCTGCCCCTTTTGCGCCTCTCTCGGGTTTGCATTGGGGTTATTCTTAGTGGCCGTGATGGGCGTGACATCCGGATCGATGGAAGGAATCGGGTCGCGGTCCACGTCCAGCGGCGGCTGCGCTTCGGGCTTCGTGGGATCCTGAAGGGCCACCGTTGCAGCGGTCTGCGTGGTTGCCTTGGCAGGTGCGGCCTGGGCGACGGCCGCTACTCCCAAGGCAAACGGCAACGCCGCGGCAGCGAGCAGCTCGAGACGGCGTAAAGTCATGCAGCGAAAGAAAGGCATAGTCGAGACGGCGTACAACTTACATGTAGTTGGATGCAAAATCAGGCGCGGACAGCAGAGAAGAACTGCCCGCGCTCTGGGCTTGAATGCTAAGCGCAGCAGAATGCTCCGGCCGGTGCTTCCATATTGCCGACCGGCCAGAGTTTATGGCGCGAAGTTCGATGCATTGCAGGTGTTGCTCGATGTCACCGGGGCTGGAGGCGTTGGCGGCGTTTTCCACGGGACATCTGTGAAATCGAAGAAATCAAGCAGATTGGGTTGGGCCTCATCGCGCGCAGTCAAATGTGCGTTGGGGCCGATGAAGCGGTTCTCCACGAACTTGATGATCGCGGTGTGATCCATGGGGTTGTGGCCCACGTAATGTGCTTTTACGAACGGCGAGATAATCATGTTCGGAACGCGGAAGCCGAGTTGCGCCGCAAAGCCATTCACCGCGGGAGCGTCCGTAGGGTTGGCGCCCGGATCGTTCGATGACAGATCGCAGTGCGTAGTCGGCGTTCCACCCGGTGGCACGCAAGGGTTGTACGAGTCAGGATTCACGGCAATGGTCGAGATGTCGGGAATCGCGCCCATCGAGGCATCGGTATTGTCGTTGGAGTGACCGGGTACTGGCGGCACATGGTCGAATGGTCCGCCGCCCTCGTCGAAGGCGAGGAAGAAGACCGAATCGGACCACGACGAGCTTGCCATAAACGCGTTCACGATTTTTGCCACTTCCGCCTGGCCATCCAGGATGTTGTTTCCCGATCCCGGATGCTCGTCGTTTTCTCCATAACCAGGCTCGATGAACGCAAAGCTGGGCAGGGTTCCGTTGGTCAGATCAGTGAAGAACTGAGAGAGCGGTGCAATGTGGTTTGGGTCGATACAGAATGAGTTAGTTGAGTCGCCCACCACGCTCGATGGCTGCATGGGCGACGGGCATTGGCCGGAGCTGGGCATGCTCTGGATGTAGTTATAGGAGTACTGCAGATTCTCGAATGTGCTCGCGGGGTAGCGCGAGTCGCCGGTCGTCGGGCAGTCGTCGTAATCGAGGCAGTAGCCTTCAGTTACCGTGAAGTATATCTTCCACGATACGTTCGCATTATCGAGTTCTTCGAAGATGTTATTGATATTGAGCTGGCTCAGATGATCCTGGTCGCCCGGATCCTTGGTGAGCCCCTGGGTGGTGCCGCCGGTCATGGTGGCGATGCGGTTGTCAATGGTGTTAGTGGAGATGGGCGAGAACCAGCGGTCAGAGAGAGCGAACTCCGAAGCCATGAAGTAGTAGTAGTTCAGGAAATCCTGATCGTAATATCCCATAGAGCGTTCGCCGGCTGTGTCAGTATAGGAACCGCTGCAGTTGCCCGAACTGTTGCAACTGTTGGCGAAGCCTTCGGCATTATGAACAAAGCCGTTCATGTCAATACCGCGTGACGTTGCGAAATCATAGGTGTTCACGTCGCCATAACTCTCGAGCCACGCCGAGCTCATATCGTCCACACAGGTGCTGGTCAGCTTGAACGGGTGGTACGTGGCGCCGTTGTCGTTGGTGTTGCTGATCGTGGTGAGCTTGTCGTCGATTCCGTCAACGGTGTAGGTGTTGCCGTCCGAGGCGACGGTCCATCCCTGCGCCTGGCGATACGGGTTCAGCATGCCGAAGTAGTTGTCGAAGGTGTGATTCTCCTGCATCATAAAGATCACGTGATCGATGGCTTGGACGCCTTGAGCCGTGGTGACGGAAACTGTAGTGCTGGCGGTCGCGTTTCCTCCGGCGCCGGTTGCGGTTGCGGTGTAAGAGGTGGTGGAGGCCGGACTCACAGACTGCGTCCCTCCGGTTGCGGGCAAGGTGTAGGAGCTGCCGCCGGTTCCGGTAATCGTTACTCCCGTGGCGTTCGAGGCAGTCACTGTGAGCGTGGCAGAGTTGCCGACCACGATGTTCGTCGGATTGGCAACGATTGTTACCGTCGGAGCAGGCGATGCAGTGACGGTGACGGTTACGCCAGCGGAAAAGCTGCCGCCGGGGCCTGTGGCGACGGCTGTGTAGGTAGTGGTTTTCGTGAGGGTCACCAACTGCGTTCCACCCTGACCGGAAGGCATTGTGTAGGAGCTGCCATCGCTGCCGGTGATGGCGATCTGGGTCGCGTTGGAGGCTTCGACTTTGAGCGTTGAAGAGCCACCGGAAACGACTGATGCCGGATTGGCCGAGATCGAAACTGTCGGAGCGGGATTCGCACTTACAGTCACCGTCACGGTTGAAGTAGCGGTTGCCGATCCGCTGCTAGCCGTGGCTTTGGCGGTGTAAGTTGTCGTGCTCGCGGGGCTCACCGCCTGCGTTCCACCGGTCGCCGTGAGCGTATATGAACTGCCGTCGCTTCCGGTGACAGTGACCGCTGATGCATTGGTCGCTGTAACGGTGAGGATTGCGGAGTTCCCCGGCGAAATGAACATTGGGCTTGCGGCAATTGCGACGGTCACAGCATTGGCTGCAGCCACATTGACTGCGACCTGCGCCGTTGCGCTGCCTCCGGCTCCATTTGCAGTTGCCGTATAGGTTACGGCGCCCGTGGGCTGCACGACCTGAGTTCCGCCGGAGGATTGCATTGCGTAAGAGCTGCCGTCTGTCCCGGTGACGACGACCTGGGTGGCATTTGCCGCGCTCACCACCAGGGTGGACGAGCCGCCAGGATTTACTGAAGAAGGATCGGCGGTGATGGAGACAGTCGGCGGAGTGCTGGTTTTACCTGACGTTCCACCTCCGCCACCTCCGCTTCCCGGTGCGCTGCTCGCGGTGAGAGAGCCGCCAGCGCATCCCGTTAACAACGCCGATATCAGAGAGCCAAAAATAATAAACCAAACCGACTGCGCACACGCGCGACACCAACGCCTGGGGAACAAGGTAACCTCCGACAGAAACCAAGGAAACGTGCTGCTAATTCAATTCGCCAACGGGCAGAAAACACTAGCCATGCCGTTCATCGTGAATCCGTCGTACCGGGAATCCCAGGCGATGGTGTTTATGAACCTGAGGCCGAATGCCGGATTGTTGGTCCGAACGAGAATTCGTTCGCAACCTCGATATACGTCTGTCTCCTTTCAAACTTGACTTCCAAAACCGCGCGCGACCGTGCGTTCACGGCTCCTCTGGCGCCCGGAGTGGTTCCGGCAGCTCGCCCAGGTCCGCGTACGGCCTGGCGCGGTCCAAAGTCCGATCCGAGCCGAAGAGGATTTTTTCGTCGCGCTCATCCGGCGTGGACAGGCGCGGTGACCAGGAAAATGCGGAGACCTGTGGAGCGCCTGCGCCGCCGGCGAATGCGAGCCCCTCGGCGATTGCGGTGGCACTTCGCGCCAGCTTTTTGCAGCGCTGCAGCTCAAACCAGCGGAGGTACTTGTTGACGACATTGCTCAATGTCATCTCGACACCCGCCACAAAGTTGTGCTCGGCCATCTCCCGCTCCAGCTGTGGAGATTGCAGAATTGCAACGAGCTGACCGGCGAGATCTTGCGCGCTGCCGACCTTGTGAAAGCGAATTGCCATGTCTTCCTCGGCGGCCATCTCCCGAAAATCGGAAAGGTCCGCGCAGACGATCGGCACGCCGAACTCGCATGCCTGGTGAGCCGGGCCGCTCGAGCCTGTGGCGGAGTCGTATGGCATCACGACGATCGAAGTGGTCTGATACAGCTCCGGAATCGCTTCTTCGGGAACATATCCCCGGAACTCGATGGGAAGCTGCGGTGGTTGAGCCGCACGAATCGACTCCCAATATCCAGGCCTGGTGTGATGGTTGGCGCCGGCAATCACCAGGCGCGCGCGGGGAGCCTTTTTGAGCACCAACGGAAATGCTTCCATCAGCGTCTCCAGACGCTTGTATGTTCCCCAGTGCCCGATCGCGAGAATCCTTTGATCAGGGTTGCCGCGCTTGCTGTAATCGGGCGGTATTGGGCTTGTGGCGAAGGTACCGTGGGTGCCGAGCAGCACATTCTGTGCTCGATACTTCGTCCGCAATGTGCGGTGATAGTGCGGCAACAGAACAGAAACCGAACTGGCCCTGAGCAAAGCGCGGGTGGCAAGTTCCATTCCGATCCGAAAAAGCTTTTCGCGCCGGATGCCCGCCGCGGCGAAGTCCACGTGCTCGAGAATATGGTGCAGAGTGATGTGGGTGTAGAAGCCGGCTGCGCGCACCAGGGCCGGCACCGACAGGCCCATGAACGCCGCAACAGGGTTTTCCGGCGTGGCAAAGCTGGAGAACACGAGGTTGAACCACACGACATCGGGCTTGATTCTGCGCACTGCGCTGAGAATTCGCGCCGGCGTGCTTACGCTGCCGAACTTCCAGCAGCGAATGACATTGAACCCTTCCAGCTCCGGCTGCTTGTCTGCGCGGATGGGATTGCCCTCCGCGTCCGTCGCGAATTCATATTGGCTGAGCTCATCGGCAAGAATGGTCAGCTCCACGCCCGGACAATTGCGCAGTTCCCGTGCGATGTGGAATGCGTATTCATTCAATTGGCGCCCACTCGGGGGGAATGTTGCAACCAGACAGATCTTCATTTGCGTCGCCACCTTTAGAAAATGCTCACCTCGACGTAAGGCCTGTACTGCTGCTGCCCGCCGGCAAAGTTGAAGAAGTTTTCCTGCTGCATGCCAGCGGAAAAGCGGATCGGATACGCCAGAGTGACAGGACCCGACTGATCTATAAACTGGCGCCGCACCGGCAAGGCGTAGGAGATCGAGAATCCGCTCTGTACCGCGTCGTAGACGTGGAAGCCGTGCGTATCTGAATAGGCGCTGTTCACTTCTATCTGCCAATTCTTTGCAGGAACGAAGTCGACGGTGGCAGCGGGGCGCAGATTCTGCGCAATGGCGGAATTAGTGTTTACGATCCGCCACGCACGCACATATTCGGCGAGCGCTTGCACATTCAGCCGTTCGGAGAAGTGGTGCTCAAACCCGATATAGGACGAGGTGAAGTACGCCTGGTACGTGCGCGGAGTGAACAACTGGTTACTCGCCCCCCAGCCGGTAATGAGCGCTGTTTTACCCCATGGCGAGCCGATGCGGAAGTCGATGGCGCCAGTCAGCGCAGTCGAGTGCAGATTGCTGAGCGTGAACGGCCCGGTCTCGCGAATGACATAGCCGCTCATCGAGATCGCGTTGAAGAACGAACTGGTTGAGCCGTACAGGAACAGCCTGAACAGGTTTTGATCCATTGTGACCGGTTGCAGGCTGTCACGGCGAATGGTTTCCTGAATACCGCCGTTGAATGCGACGAGATTTCTGCCCGTGCGCCAAACGGGGTTCAGGCCGAAGTTCAAGTTGTAATCGGTAGTATCGCGGTCGACAATAACGCTGCAAATGCTGGAGGGAGTAGAGCCCGGGCCGCAAAACGAACTCGGCGCCGAGATATCGCCGCGCGCATTCCGCACCTGGAAAAATCCCGTTGGAGTGGGCACAAATGGCAGGTGAAGATGAAACGCGGCCGTCTGTTGATTCTGGATCGACGAGCGCGGCGGCGGAAGCAAAGAGGTATCCGTCGGCGGGATGGGTTGTGCGGCATCGAGTTTGGAGTCGAGAACATAAACCGTGGTGTCTTCGAAGATCGGCTCCGCGGAGTAATCCGAAAGTACGCTGAACATGGGATTGACGCGCATGCCCTCGTCGGCCCCAGCGGAGAGCAGGCTCTGCTCAGCGCTCTGATCGTCGCCGGCCGCGCTCGTAGCCTGGGCAAACGAGGTCAGCGCCTGTTCTCCGTGGTGTTCCTGCTGATAGACACTGGCTTCGGCGAGCAGATACTGATACGTCGGAGTGCCGTCGCCAGTGGCCTTAATGGCTGCGAGTTCTGCCGATGCTTTTTCTGTCTCGCCGAGCGCCAGGTAATTGTTCGCAAAGCCAATGCGCACCTGGGGATCAGGAGCGCCCGCCGTCTTGGCCCGCTGCAGGTAGTTCTGCGACAGATCGTATTCGTGGAGCGAGCTGAAGACATCCGCAGCAGCTATGTATTGTTTGCCGGTAGGCGCGGCTGTCTCGCCAGCTTCTGCTTCCATAACGGCCAGCGCGATCTGGCGTTCGGCATCCTCAGCGTGCTCCTTATGCGCCATCAGGCCGGCGATGGCCAGGCGCACGCCCACCCGGTCACTGCCTTTGACCAAAAGCGCACGCGAGAAGCGGCTCATCGCAGCAGCTTCATCGCCCAGGTCGAGCAGCGCCTCGCCGGTCGTCACCAGGATCTGGCTCTGCTCCACGCCCGAAGAGGAGAGGGAATGCTTTTCCGCAAGCTCGGCAAAATGGACTGTTTGCTGCCGATCGTCCAGCTCTGCGTAGCAGCTGGCCAACAGCGCGTAGGAATGGGGATCGTCCGGCGTGAACTTGGCAGCCAGCTGCAGCTCGTCGATCGCAGCATGATAGTGGCGAAGGGAGAGCAGCGCATTTCCCAGCCCCAGGTGGAGCATTCCATCATTCGGCGTAAACTTCAGCGCCGCGCGGTACTCGACAACAGCCTTGGAAAGAAGGGCCTGATTCGCGTAGGCCGTCGCACGGATCACATGCACGTCGCGAATATCGCCCATGGTTTTCTCGGCCAACGCAGACTGACGCAGCGCCGCCTGGTACTTTTGCAAGTCGAGATCCGAATATGCCAAACCGAGGTGCGCCTCGCCGTCGTTTGACTGCATCTTCAGCGCAGTTTCAAAATCCGCAGCCGCGCTTTCCGGCTCGTGCAGGTCGTTGAGCATATAACCGCGGTTCACGTAAGCGGTTTCCACGTGGTCCGGGTCGCGCTTGATGGCTTCGCCGAATGCCTCTTCTGCCTTTTCTTTGTCCCCGTTGTGCTTATAAACGTAGCCGGCCAGAAGCGGTATATCCGGCTCCTTAGGCAAAACGTTCATGTAGCTCGAGGTAAGCGCTAGGAGGTCGTCATATTTCTGGAGATAGAGCAGGTCGTATCCCAGATAGACAACAACGTCGCGATCGCGGGGCAGGACCTTGATGGCCTGTCTGCCTACAGCGGCTGATTGCGCGTAGTCGCCCTTGAAGCTCAGGTAGCGCTCTTTTTCGCGCAGAAGCTGCGGATCGCGGTTCATCGGATCCGTGATGCGCGCCATCCATGCGGCTCCAAGTTTCAGATCGTGTCCTTCGACTGCGGCGTTTAAGCCTCCAGCGACGATCAGGCCGTTGTCCGGAGCGAGTGGAAGAGCCTTGTTGTACTCGGCCTGGGCTTTCGAGTACTGATGACGGGCGGCATAAAGGTCGCCGAGAGCCAGATAGGGGACATAGAGCTTCGGATCCGCTGCAGCGAGTTGCTTGAAGTATTTTTCCGCATCCTGGTCGCGACCGGCTGCGCGCTCGGCATAGCCGATCGATGTGAGGGCGAAACGGTTATTGGCATCCTGCGCCAGAATGCGCTTATAAACGGCGATCGCATCCTCCGGCCTGTTGAGCTTCATCAGGATGTCGCCGTTTAACTGGAGGTTGTTGCGATCGTCCGGATTGGCAGCGAGCGCGTCCTTGATGTCGGCAAGAGCGCCATCCGCATCGTTCGCACTGAGCTTGATGAGCGCGCGAAGCCGCAGGTACTGCGGGCGGTCCGGCCCGGACCCGTCGACAGCTTTGATCTGGCTCTGGGCTGTTGCGAGTTCATGCTGGGCCGCATCCTCAGAGCCGACAGCACGGTAGAGCGCTACGAGATCCATGTGCAACTGGATGCCATAAAGCGGTCCTTCAGGGGGTTCAGGCGGCAGGTGCGCGATCGCCGTCTGATATTCCTTCACTGAATCGTCGTTTAGATTTTGAATTTGATCGACCTCGCCGCGAATCGCATGCAGGCGGTAGGCGTTTGGGTCAATTCCCTGGGCGCGCGTGAGGTAAGACTCCGCGCCCTCAAGCTTTCCGGCGGCCACCTGAGCCTGTGCGGCGGCGAGCTGAAGCCCCAAATCCTTCGGGGCGGAGTCTGCAGCCTGCGCGTACAGGCGAGCTGAATCGTCAGGGTTGCCGTCGAGCTCGTACGTGTAGGCAAGCTCGGCGACCACGTCCGGACTGGGATTGCGAATGGATTTGAGCGCGGCAATTGCCTCGGAATATTTGCCAACTTCCCGGTAGTAACCGGCCAGCGAACGTTGCACATCGGGGTTGTTTGGAGCGCGGCGCTTGGCCATGTCCAGATAGCGGCTGGCCTGGTCCATCTGCTTGAGCTGCTGATAGGAGAGCGCCAATAGCAGCTCCGAGCGCGCATCCGGCTGCAGCGCTTCGGCTTTGTTCAACCAATCAATCGCATTGTTGTAGTCCCTGCTGCGCATGTAGATTTCGCCCAGTATGAGCACGTCGTTGCGCCGCCGCGGGTCGGACGCGATGATTCTTTTGAGCAGATTTTCCGCATCGTTGGTGCGGCCCATCAGGCTGTAATCCTGGGCCACGCCCGACATACCGTCGAGCGAGCCGGGATTGAGCTTGAGACCCTTGTTGTAGGCATCGAGCGAGAGCTGAAACCGTTCATCGATTCTTGCTGCGAAGCCGAGCAGAAACCATAGCTGCGGATCGTTCGGTGCAGACTGAGCTGCGCGCTGGGCGAAATCCACGGCCTGCGCTTTGTTGCCTTGCTGGATGGCGAGTTGCGCGGCACGAGCTAGACGCGCGTTCTGGATATTTGAGCCCCAGCCGAGCGACTGCGATTGATCCGCGTGCGATTGATCTGCAGCAGGGCGGTTTGCAGGAGCTTGCGGGCTGGCGGAGTTATCCTGCCCCACCTGGTAGACCTGTGCGCCGGCAGCGCAGGTCAGCCCAACGAAGACAAACAAGAACCCAGTTTTCAGTAATCGAGGTCTAGCAATCAAAGGGAATCACCACCGTAACTTCACGGTGATGGATTTGATTCGAACTTTCGGCCGAATGTTGGCTCAAATCGCAATCGTTGGCGCGACGAACCTTGTTCCGCAACCCGCATCAAACGTTGGAGAGCCATGTTCCCCAGGGCGTGCAAGTGTTTGCGAAAGGCAACCGCACGGGCCATTCGCCAATCGAAACAATAGTACGTTTTGTCCCATTTTCTTTCATATTTGCAGTGAACGCGAGGTCGATTCCGCGCTCTGCTGATGTGATTCCCACATTTGAATTGAATGGATGTAATCATCCTGTCCGGAGAGGCAACTGTGCAAAAAAACGAGTCGATCGATTCTTCACAACGTCCCATACCGATCAGCCTCATTTTGCTTCTTGCTACGGTAGTTCACCTGCCGCTGTTGCTGATGAAGTTGCCTTTAAAGTCGTACGACACGAATTTTCATATCTTCTTCGCCTCGCATTATGTGCACCACTGGTTCGATCCGTGGAACCCGAAGTGGTATGCAGGCTTTTCGCAGACGACCTATCCGCCGCTGCCTCAGCAATGGGTGGCTGTGCTGTCGCAGATCTTAGGCCTGGAGATGGCGTACATGGCCGTGCAGTTTGTGGCCATACTGCTGCTCGTTGTGGGCGTTTACCGGTTCGCAAAGCTCTGGGTAAGCCCGCGCGCTGCCTCGTTTGCGGCGATCGCCACGGTATTTGTTGGCTCGGAAAGTTTTCTGGTCTATTCGGCCGGCCAGCTAGGCACGACCGCCGCCGCGCCTCTTTATCTGAACGCCCTGCCTTTCCTTTTTGATTGGGTGCGGCTCGGGAACTGGCGTTCCTTTGTAAAGGCGACGGCTTTGTTTGTCGCAGCCGCAGCCGCGCACCATGCCACGCTTCTCTTCGGATCGTTCTTCTTCGCCCTGCCGGTGCTGGCGCTGGCGTTTATGGATCGCACGCAGGGAGAACGCGTCGGCCTGGGCCCGTTCCTAATCCGGAGCATTGCGATCACGGTTGTCGTCTCAGCAGCGATCACGATTGTGCTGCTGCCCTTCTGGATTGCACTGATCCATTATCCCGTCACACAGACACCGATTCCCCACCCCAGCCGCGCGAACTACATCCTGAGCCCGCAGTGGGGCGTGAACTACTTCATCGTTCCCTATGGCGCCATGATTCTGGCGCTGCCCTTTATCTTCTGGCGCGGTTCTACCGTGCCGCGGCTCAGGCCGCTGCTGCTCGGTTTCTGGGTCACATTCCTGCTGGGCCTGGGCGGGACGACGCCGGTGGGGCCCATCCTGCTTGGCCGCGCTTTCGACGTTCTGACAATGGAGCGCTTCAGCTACTGGGCCACTCTGCTTGCGCTGCCTTTTGTCGGCCTGTTTGCGTCGGATCTAGTCGCCCGGTATCGCACACGCGCGATCGGGTGGCTAACGGTAGCAGCGGCTGCCACGTGTGCGCTGGCGGTTTCCTGGTCTACTTTCCATCCCGCCGAATCTTCATCCGGCCTGAATGTGGAGTGGGTGGCAAGCTGGCTGAACCGTGATGGACACGATCAATACCGTTACGTGACGCTGGGTTTTGGCAACCAGATCGCACACCTTGCACGATTGACAGACGCCAGCAGCGTGGACGGCGAGTGGAACTCGGGCCGCATGCTGCCGGAGCTGACAAAGTACGGCGGCGGTTCGCTGTCCAACTCGAAATATTTTGATAAGGGCGGCCTGGACGCGCTCCGCGCCATGCTGATGCACGCCGATCACTACGGGCTCAAATGGGTTTTCGTGCATGACCCCTACTACGATCCGCTACTGACCTTCGCCGGATGGCGCAAAGTCGACAGCCTGGATGACAACCAAGTAGCGGTGTGGGGCAAGGATGGGGTTCCTCCGGCAGCTCCGCTGAACGCACCGCAAATGCCTCCTCGCTGGCAGGGCTTGATGTGGGGAATTTTCCCGTTCGGGAGCAGCATTCTGGCGATTCTGGTCCTGCTGATTCCAGAAAAGGGACGTGAGGAAGCCGCCGAAGGCTATCCGGTGGATGATGATCTCTTGCCCGGGAGGATGGTGTCGTGAATATCAAGGGAGGCATGTTAGCTGTACTTCTGGGCGGTGCGACCGTCGTGCTGGTCATTATCGGGACGCTTTCCCCGGTCCCAGCTGCGCGCGCGTACGCCGGCGGCGAAGGCATTATGCCCTCGCCCACCACTCCGGAACTGGCAGTGCGCAACCTGGCCGGCGCGATCAAGGCGCGTGCCTGGGGCCGCGCCTATGACAGTCTGGGAAACAAGGCGGAATTCTCCGAAGAAGAGTTCGAGCACGACATCACCGGGTATTACCCGAGCCTGCGTACCTACGCCACGCTCGATCACTTCGACGTGCGGCCGCTGCGCGCCTCCGATAATGACGCCGATATCCGGCTGAACATTTACTGGTCCACGGTCGTCGGCGTTTCCTCGAGCTCTCGCGATCTGCATGTAGTGCGCAACGGCGACCGCTGGCAGGCGGACTGGCCAATCGTGAAGAAGCCGATGGTGCCGCCGCAGGTAATCCCGGTGAACTATCTACGCTGGGACGTGATCTACCCGGGTCCGGGCGATGACTGGGGCGCGCAAAGCGTGGAAGCCCCGCACGTACGCATCATCGATATGCATCCCGTGCAACGGGCCGAGGGCGTAGTCATTTTGGGCGAGTTGCTGAATGAAGACGTTGTGCCAGCCTACGTCTCGGTGAACGCTACTCTCCTTTCCAAATCCCAGACCCCGATCGCCAGCGAGGGAAGCTTCGACAAAATCTCGCACATACTTCTGCCCAAGCAGGTTACGCCGTTCCTGATCAACTTCCCCGATGCCCAGCTTTCCGATGTGGGCAGCATCCGCATGACGCCTTTCTCGACGCTCGTACCTGCGTCAGCAGATCCGGTGATTGCGATCGATAATGCGCATCTGAACCCCGCTCCCAATGCCTCGCTGACCGGCGAGTTGATCAACCAGAGCGGACAGGTGGTCAACGTGGCGCACGTACTCGGCACGTTTTACAACAACACTGGCCAGGTGGTGTGGGTAGCCGACGAATATATTGACCGGGCCTTGTTGCCGCAGACGCCAGCGAAGTTCGACATCCACATTCCCGAGGACCTGGCGCACAGTATCAGCAGCGAGCGCACGGTTGTGTCTTCGTACAGCTCGGAGGGCATGCTATGAGCCATCGACGATTGATTCCGGCTGACGCCACGAGTCATTCGAGGATCGTTGGCGCGGTCCATAGCGCGATCCTTGGCGCGATGTTAGGCGCGATCTTTGCTGCTGCGCAACCGGCGCCGGCGCAGAGCGGGAATCTTACGCTTCCCTCGAGCATCGAGGCGGGCGGCGCGTTCTCCGTCACAAGCAGCGGAAGCGGCAAGGGAACGCTCTACATCGTCGGCCTGGGGCAGGCGATCAAACGTGAAGTGCAGTTGGGAGAGACAACAGTCTTCGCCGCGGGCACGCTCTACAACGCCGGCAACTATCAAGTGATTCTTATTGGCGATGGAACTGATGTGACAGAGTCGCTCGCGGTAAAGCCGGCTGCTCAACCAGCAGACGTAAGCTTTTTGGCCAAGCCGTCGCGCCTTCCGGTACGCCTGCAAGGCGGCATTACCGGCGCAGTCTACGTGTTTGACGCGTATGAGAATTTGATCACTGCACCGCTGCCGGTAAACTTCGATCTCACCGGCCCGGCAGGCGGAACGCAGACACGCACCGTGATCAGCCGGGATGGCGCCGCTTGGGCGGAGATGAATTCTACGGACCACCAGGGCAACGATAAGTTCGTTGCGCGAATCGGAAATGTTTCAAGCGCGCGAATTATCGGACAGGTCCCGGGTGATCCCTGCGGTCTGAAGATGACAGCAAGCCCCGACCGAGGCGAAGTGAAGCTTGAGACGGCTCCGATTCGCGACTGCAGCGGGAATGCAGTGCCGGACGGAACGGTGGTGACCTTTACCGAGGCATACAACGGCCTGGAGTCGACAGTGGACGTTCCTATCAAGCGGGGCATTGCCGAGGTGGAAATGCCCGCGCACTCGGGAGCGGTCATCTCGGTGGCAAGCGGAGTGGTAATGGGCAATCAGATTCGCTGGGAGAGACAGTAAATGCGAAAGGCGGCTCTGGCATTTGGCGCAATCTTCGCTGTGGCTTCAGTAACGGCGGCCGCACAAGCGACTGTGCGCGTAGAGCCCACGCATCTCGATGGGCCGCGGGCGCTTGCGGAGCAGACGGAACAGGGCGCCATTCGCGATTATCTGGAGTCCTGGAAGACCATGCGCGCCGCGCTTAACCAAAATCAGCCTGCATTGCTCAATGCGGATTTTGTGGGCACAGCCAAGGATAAGCTCACACAAACCATTCATGAGCAGGCCGCCGCAGGCATTCATACCCGTTACACGGACAAGGCGCACGATCTTCAAATCGTGTTTTACTCGCCAGAAGGATTGTCCATCCAGTTGCAAGATACCGTGGATTACGAAGTGCAGGTTTTCGATCACGACAAATCTTTATCGATCCGGCAGGTGCACGCTCGCTATATCGTCGTCCTCACGCCAGCGGAAGTGCGCTGGCGTGTGCGCGTCCTCCAGGCCGACACGCAATAGGCCAGGAAAGCGAAGCCGGAAGCAAGAAAGGAAGGCAAGAAATGGTTCGTTCAAATCAGAAGTCCAGGAGCAGTCTATGGTCTCAGTGGTTGTACCGATCTACAACGAGGAAGAACTAATTGTTCGTTTTCATGAGGCTGTTGCCAGTGCGTTGACGGGTGTAGTGAATGAATGGGAGGTTGTATATGTCAATGACGGGTCCACAGACTCCTCACTGGAGCTGCTGAAGGGCCTGCAAAGCGTAGATTCCCATGTTGTAGTCGTGGAGCTGTCGCGCAACTGGGGTCATATGGGCGCGATCTCGGCCGGTTTGGCCACGGCCCATGGCCGCGCTGTGATCCTTATGGACGGAGATTTTCAGGATCCGCCTGAGGTGCTGCCTGAGCTGATTGAAGCCTGGAACGATGGCGCGGAGGTTGTAGTGGCCGTGCGGCGCAGCCGCCAGGAAAGCCGCAGGCTGCTCGCCCTTCTGTTTCCGCTCTTCTACCGCGTGCTGGGATCGCTTTCGGACTATCCCATCCCGCTCAACGCGGGCATCTTCAGCCTCATGGATCGCAAGGCCCTTGATTCGGTTCTTGCCATGCGGGAGAAGAACCGATACCTGCCTGGCCTGCGCGCCTGGGTGGGATACAAGAACAGCATTGTGTATTACGACCGCCAGGACCGTGCCGGAGGCGACGGCAAGCTGTCGTTCATCAGCCGCATCAAATACGCGATGGATGCCATCACCAGCTTCAGCTATAAGCCGCTGCGGCTGAGCTTCGCCCTGTTCGGTTTCTCGACCTGCATGGCGGGGATCTTCGAGCTGTCAATGCTTGCGGCCCGGCTCCCTGTCACCAGAGCAGCTCTGGGCATTACCGGCGCCATGTTCTTCATTGGGAGCCTGCTGCTGCTTTCGGTGGGCTTGCTTGGCGAATATGTCGGCCGCGTCTACGACGAGGTCCGCAATCGGCCACTGTCTCTGATCAGCCACGTACACCGCGTCCAGGCGCAGATGGCAAGCCAGCTTGGCGTAGTGCCGTTGTCCACGGGAAACTTTACTGTTATCGAGAAGGGCGCCAACAAAGCAGCATAAATGTTGACGATCCTCCGGCAGCGCCGGAGGATCGTCCGTCTGCTCGGCAATCCTCTCTCCTCGTGCCGTGACAGGAGCGCTTCGTCTTGATGAGCGAAGCGCTGTGCTGCGTCCGGCGCAATTGAATTGGATACATTGCGCGAACCATATGCGGTTCGATGAGAGCACGGGATGAGTGAAGCGCCTTAAGGAGCGGTTTACTTCTGCTGCACCCGCATAGCCGCAGCCGCCGGCAGCTCCTGGCCGCCGTTGCCGCAGTTTGGGATGCCGCGCTCGATCGCTGAGCCTTCTTCGTAATCGTTCCACGTTTCGATCAGGATGAACGGAATGGGCTGGTCCGGCGGGAATTCACGCCGCCAGAAGTTGAATGTGTCGCTGTAAGTCTGCCCGCAGCGCGCTGAGATGTGGCGATTCAATCCCCAGGACGCCTTCGCGTCATTGAAGACAGCCCATGCGCCACCAACGATGATCTTGTCGGGGTACTTTGTTTTCATCGTTTCATAGAAGCTGTTCAAATACGACTCGCCCCAGTTATTGCCATTAGCGTCCCAACCCTTGTCCCCGGGATTGATCCAGGCATAGAACCCGTCAAATGCGCTGGCGTCCGCGCCTGGCGCGTTCTCCTGGATCAGCAATGGAGCCGGGTTCCACTTATTCACTACCTCGCGCACTTTCGACCAGTTGGTGTGCCCGCCTTTGGGAAAAATGAAGATCACGGGCCGTCCTTCGTAAGTGAGGTACGCCTGGTGACCAGGCGCTTTTGGCGACAGGTAGGCATCATGAAACTCGGTGAAATCCGCGATGGCCTCGTCCGTGGCGCCGTCGTCCTCGTCGGTCTCGTCGTACATCATCGCCACATGGAATTTGTTTTTGGCCGCCTGATCCTGGATTACGGAATAGCTCTTGTCGATGAAGGGTTGACGATCGCCATACCAATCCACGACGAATGCGGAAATTCCCATCGTCTGTGCGTGGTGGATCTGTTCGCGGATCACGTCGGGATCCTGAGACGAGTAACCCACCGAGATATGCCTCGGATGGCCGAACCACGCCTCGTACACGGCGATCACTTCCGGCGTGCTCCCGGTAGCGCGGTGGACAAGGCGCGTCGGGCCGCTCGATCCAGGACATCCATGCAGAAGTAACAAGAGACAGAGTAGGGCAGAACTAGGGTGAGTGAGCATGCTCACTTACTTAGAAGCATGTATGGAAAAGAGGGTTTACAGCAGCATTGCGAATTGCGCGGAATGCCTCTTCTGAGCAGCCGAAGGCTTGATTTCAGCATCGGATTTATTTGCTGCCAGCTGAATCGCGGTTGGATCGCTGCGCTTGCTCTCGAATCCCCTTTCCTGCTGTTCGACCTGGAGTATAAAAAGCGTGGTTCACGGTCTGACCCAAAAGCCGAAATCGCTCCCATCCCGTATCGTCTCCGGAAGCATGATCCTTCTTTCCGGATCGGGAATGACGATCGCAACCAACCTTGTCTACAACATCGTTGTCGCCCGTTTCCTCGGACCGAAGGGGTTTGGCCAGGCGACGGTTGTCTACACGATTCTTACTCTGCTTTCCGCCCTCACGCTTTCGCTGCAAATCGTCTCGACCAAGATAGTGGCGCAGCAAACCACGCCTGAAGGCAAGGCAGCGGTCTATCGTTACTTTCATCGTGCCGCGTGGGCGTGCGGCATCTTTGTTGCTTTGCTCCTGCTTGCCTTCCGCAGCGGAATCTCAAACTATCTCAATCTGCCAGATCCGGTCCTGGTGGCGCTGCTCGCCGTTGGCGCCGCATTCTACGTCCCGCTGGGTCCGCGTCGCGGATTCATACAGGGCACATTTGGGTTTCGAGGCCTGGCTTTCAACCTGGTGCTTGAAGGCGCAGTCCGGCTAGGCGGCTCATTTCTTCTCATCCTGGGCGGATATGGCGTTCGCGGCGTGATTGCCGCCAATGCCGCCGCCACCGCGGCAGCTTACCTGGCGATTCCGCCCAAGTTGGCTGGGCGCGCCGCCAATCCTCTTTGCTTCAACTACGCTCTTCGCGAAACCTCGCAAGCTGTCGTCTTCTATTCCGGGCAGATGATGATCGGCAACTGCGGCATTGTCATGGTGAACCATTTCTTTCCCGCCCATCTGGCCGGCCTCTACGCAGCCGTTGCGATGGTGGGTCGCGTAATTTTCACCATGTCTTCCGCTGTTGTGAATACCACGTTCCCACTGGTCGCAGGCACTTCGGAAGAGGAGCGAAAAGACCTGAAGGTCATCGCCACTTCCCTGTTGCTTGTTCTGGGCAGCGGCGCCGGCCTGGCGTTGGCGCTCTGCGCGGCGCCTCCGTGGCTCTGGATGAAGCTGTTCGGCGCCGGATTCCATACGACGGGAAATTACAGCCTGTCTTACTTGCTGGCTCTGTTCGCGATCACCACAGTGGTGTACTGTCTCAGCGCTGTCATCATCACCTTTGAGATGTCATACAAGATCGCCAATACCAGTTGGATGCAGTTGGGCTTCACCGGTCTGTTGGTGGGTGGAATTTACCTCTTCCATCACAACCTGCGCGAAGTCATTCTCGTTCAGTTGGTGCTGATGGGTCTTCTGTTCGTCTTTGTCGCGCTTCCGTTCCTCATCAACTCGCTCACCGATCCAAAAGATCTGCTTGCAGCCAACTGCAGGCCTGTGCGGCTGATGCGCCGCATCGTCGAAGATGAGGTTATCGCCGAGTTTCTCAAGAGCGATTTCCGTTGCGCAGAGTTCCGTTCCTATCAGAAGACGCTGCGCGAGATTGTGCTCAAACCGAACTTCGAAGACTCGCACGAAAATGCCAAGCGCCGCGCACTGCTCTTTCTTCGCCACCTGGCTCTATGGAAAGAACTGCCTTCCGATACGGAATGGTACGAAGTGGAAGTTAATGAGACAGACTTGCGCAGCATAAGGGTCTTTCCGCGGGCTCAGTGGCGTAAGCTTGCTGACGGTAATTTCTCGATCGCCAAAATCGTCGAAGGCATGCGCACGCGCCAGCATGCCATGGAGCCGGCTTTCCTGGCAAAGATCGCAGCCATCCGCGACCTGCTCATCCAGGAAGACCCCGGATTCGCGGCAGTGATTCTCATCGGCGTGAATGAGAACGAGCCGTTGACCATTCTTGACGGAAACCATCGCATTACTGCAGCCATGCTTGCCTCTCCGAATATGCTTAAGCGGCTCCGGTTTGTTTGCGGCCTTTCGGCGCGCATGAGCGAGTGCTGCTGGTACAACACAAATCTTGGAACATTGCTTCGCTACGGCAGGAACATGCTGAGCCACGTGCGTCATAACCCCGAGGCAGAGCTTGCGCGGCTCTTGCAGACTCCAGAATCACTGTGAAAGCTCGCGATTTCTCGATGCTCGAGGGTACAAGTTTCATACTGCAGGCAGGATTATCAACATGAATCAACGAGCCATTATCGCGATGCAATTGCCGCAGATCGATGCCAAGAAAGGCCGGGAATTCTTACGGCGGCTGGCTGAAAGCATGAGTTCAACCGTCCGTCCGAGCGTCGTGCTCGATTGCAGCGGTTTCGACCGGTTCGATGCCAGCGCTCTCGACCTGCTGTTGTGTTGCCTGGAAGAAGCCCTGAAGTGCAACGGCGACGTGCGACTTGCAGCTCTGCATCCCGACGTAAAGGCGATGCTCGATTCCACGGGCGCCGGGAACCTGTTTCGCATATTTGCAACGATCAACGAGGCGGTCGAGAGTTTTCGTCGCCCCGACTACCGCGGCGTGCAGTCTGCAGAAATCTCCAGCCAGGCAGCTCTGCCGCCCGCCGACGCAGCATAGCTGCTCTCGTCAGCAGCGCCCCGGAGATTATTTCAATGATGCTCTCCAGAAACCCGAGTTCGACAATGCGTCAATCAATGACGAAAAAGCTGATCGCCTGTGGACTGGCGGTGCTTTTAATGGCGCCGCTCGAGCGCGCCGCCGCACAACAGCCACAACAGAGCCAGACGGCAAGAACCAGTTCGGCTCAAACTGCGCAGGCGTCCACAGGTCAACCCTCCTATGGGGCAATGTCTGGCGCGCAGGCCGGACAGGATCAGCAGCCGGCGACACCCCCTCCTGCCGTTGGAACCGCCGCGGCGCCTTATGAAAAGACAACCGGCATCACTGGAACGCGGCCTGCCGGAGCGGTGATTGCGCCTGCCAAGCAGCGCCGGGTTCGTTCCATCCTCATCAAAGTGGCGATCGTCGCTGGAGCAGGCGCCGCAATTGCAGCCGTTGCTCTGCTCTCGCACGGCAGTCCAAGCCAGCCACATTGAGTTGGGAGCCAGAATGAGCACTCCACACAAATACATTGGGACACGCTGGGTCAGCTTCTCAGGTATCGACGGCGCTGGAAAAAGCACACAGATTGACGCTTTGCGCGCCGCTGCAGAACAGGCCGGCCTCCGCGTTCGCGTAATCCGCTTCTGGGATGACGTCTCCTGCCTGAAGGCGATTCGTGAGTCAAGCGGGCACAAGATCTTTAAAGGCGATAAAGGCATCGGCAGTCCCGAGAAACCCATCAACCGGCGCGATAAGAACGTGCGCTCCTGGCCGATGACCTGCGTGCGCCTGTTTCTTTACTCGATGGACGCAATTTCTGCGCGGCTGGCAGCGGCGAGGGCGCTCGCTTCCGGCGCGGACTTGGTGATCTTCGACCGCTATGTTTATGACGAGTTGGCGAATCTGAATCTCGGCAATCCGTTGATGCGCGGCTTCATCCACCTGCTGATGAAGTTCGTGCCGCGACCCGACGTCAGCTATGTCCTCGACGCCGATCCGGTTGCAGCACGCGCCCGCAAACCCGAATATCCGCTCGATTTTATACATGTGAACCGCCAAGCATACCTAAGCTTGAGCCGATTGATCGGAGGCTTGACGGTCATTCCGCCGCTGGATGTCGCCGCAGTTAAGCGGGAAGTGCTTCGTCACGCGCTGGATCTGCTGTCCGCTCGCGCGGATCGTTATTCCGATGCTGCGAAACAATCATCCCAAATCTACTCGACTCGACCGGCGCCGCTCGACTGATCAAGCAATCGGACAGACATCGCTTCCGCAAAAAAAGGCCCGGCGATCGTCGCCGAGCCGCTGCCAAGGTCGTCCACCTGAGCCTGGCCTGGTTAGGCAGACTCTCGGCGTCGGCTGCGCGCAGATCTATGGCGCGGCCGGGTTGGCGGGAGTCAATTGGCCGTTGAATTTCTCTCGCGATTGCGGAAGCGGGTGATGCGACGGCAGTAGTTCCACCCCTTGGAGACTGTGCCGCAGGCTGTCGCGTCGGGCGTTGCAAGAGCCGCCGATGAGGTGGACTGCACGTTGGAATCTGCCGCGGTGTCGGTCTGTAACCGGCTGCTGATGGAGATAACCAATGCGGTCCCTTGTTCTGAGAAAACTAGCAGCGTGGGGGAGTTGTTTTTCACGGGAACCTACCTCGTGGAGATCTTCGTCCCTTACGGGGAATTATGAATGCGCTTTTCCTTTTCCTTTCGCGGAAGCAGGCAACCAATCTTGGAATCTCTAGGGGGATAATACACGGTTTTCCGCGGCGCGCAACGGCATTTTGGGTTGTCGCGCAAGAGCAATCTGCAGTGCCCGCGGACGATGTGGTTTCCATGAACTCTCTGGAAATCCTTTTGCCATCCGTACTTTAAACAGCGCGGGCACAGCTGCCGTCAGGCGTTGCCTTACAGATTTTCGCTTGCAACCTGTGGAGAAAATGCCCCATAAGTAGCACACGATTAGCCGGATTTCCCGGCGGCGGCATCTTACATTGCAATGTGCGCGTTACGCACTGCTGCCTTTTGAAGAACAAAACCTTGCGGAGACACTCTTTCGCTATGTCGTTGCGATTGCATGCAAAAACGGCTGCGTTATTCTGTCTGACTCTTATCGCCACGTTTTATTGCGGGCCGCGTGCCCGCGCGGCTTCTTGTACAACCCAGGCGCAGATGCCGGCCGCGCAACGGCAAGCTCTGGCGAATGCAGCCAAGGGTATTCTCACGCAGGTGCAAACGGGAAACCTGGCAGGACTGCGAGCCAACACGCTGCCGGCAATTGCCGCCGATTTCAACGGCATTCAACAGTCTGTGCAATTCCTCAGGCCAAAGGTGCAGACCGCGACCATTACCGTCGAAGAGCTCTATCTTCTTGATGCCTCCACAGATCCGCCCAACGCGCCGCAGACCGATTTCTTCTGCGGATCGCCGGTGGTAGGATTCGACTTTAACGGCCTGCCACCGGGCACCTATGCGATGACTCTTCTGCATGCGACCGGCGTCAAGGATCCTCAGCAGGTGGCGCTGGTGCTTTCGAAAACTTCCGACAATCGCTGGTTAATGGCCGGCTTCTTTTTCAAGCCGATGGTTCTGGACGGGCATGATGGCGCCTGGTACTGGACGCAAGCGCGCAAGTACTCCCAAAGCAAGGGCATCTGGGCTGCCGCGTTCTATTACAAGATCGCGACCAACCTGCTTGACCCTATCGATTTCCTCGCCAGTTCCAACCTCGAGAAGCTTCGGCACGAAGCCGATGAGGTACATGCGGAGTTGCCCGCCGCGACTACGCCTCTTGCGCTGAACGTTCACGGAGCGGTCTTCAAAGTGACGTCGGTGGGCACGACGACTGTCTTTGGCCCGCTCGACCTGGAAGTGCATTACGCTCCTGATGCAACTGAGGCGGCCGATCTGCGTTCGCCTGCGGCCGCGCGCAAGCAGGTTTCCGATCTGATGGCTGCACTTTTGGCGACGCACCCCGAGTTGCAGAGTGCCTTTCATGGCATGTGGCTGCACGCAGATCAGGGCAACGCCTCAATTTTCGCGCTGGAACTGCCGATGAACGCGGCCACTGCCTCAGCCGAGCCGCCTGCAAGTCCGGCCACCGCGCATTAACCGGCCGCAGCGGTACCCATTAAATTAATATTTGGCGGGATCTCCGGGACTAACCCGCACCGCTCAAGCCGCATCTTTTCGATCACGGCCGATTTATCTCATGCTATCCTGCTCCCTGATTGCCCGACCGAGCCTCCACCTGCTTTTGCGCGCGAGGCGAACATGCTGAAACCCGCGCACGGACGGAACCGCGTCGTTATCGAAGACGTCACGCCGCAGGTTGAGTGCGGCGCGCATCCGGCGGCACGCATTCTCGGCGATAAGGTCTGTGTTACCGCGGTGATCTATGCCGACGGCCACGACCGCCTGGCTGCGCGCGTGCTCTATCGCCCTCGCAGCGAAAGCCGGTGGCGTTTCGTTCCCATGAAGGAGTTGGGCAACGATATATGGAGCGCCAACTTCACCGTCGACCGGCTGGGAATATGGAGTTTCACACTCGAAGGTTGGATTGACCATTTTGAAAGCTGGGCAGGCGATCTGCGCAAGCGGATCACAGCGCAGGCGAGCTCCGGCGCCAGCCAAGGACCAGCACCAGAGAACGGTTTACCGCTCGAAGCCGGAGCCACTCAATCCACAGCGGACATCGCCATTGCGCTGCGCACCGGCGCCATTCTTCTCGAACAGGGCGCCGGGCGCGCGCGCGGATCCGAAGCCGGAATGCTCTATCAGGCGGCCCGCTCTTTAGAGGCGATGGCGCAAGAGCAGAAGCCCGTGACTGCATATCCTCTAAGCGAAGAAATTCATCGGCTCATAGCTGACCACCCCGACCTGAGCCGTGCCACGCGCTGCGATTTTGAACTGCCGATCCGCGTGGACCGGGAACGCGCGCGCTTTTCCGCATGGTACGAAATGTTTCCGCGCTCTGCCTCGCCGGTTCTGGGACAGCACGGCAAATTTGCCGACGTGGAGCAGGATTTGCCGGAGATTGCGGCGATGGGCTTCGACATTCTTTATCTGCCGCCCATTCACCCGATCGGCCGCGCCTATCGCAAGGGCCCGAACAACTCGACTTCGGCTCCTGCCGGCGCGCCCGGCAGCCCGTGGGCAATTGGCGACGCCGAAGCACGCGACATCCGGCCCGACGGAAAGGAATGTGAACAGGATTGCGGAGGGCATAAGTCGATTCATCCCGAACTCGGCACCTTCGCTGATTTCGACCGCCTCGTCTCGGCCGCGAAATCGCACGGCCTCGAAATCGCGCTCGACATCGCATTCCAGTGTTCGCCCGATCATCCCTGGGTGCGTGACCACCCCGAGTGGTTCGTGATTCGTCCTGACGGTTCGATCCAGTACGCGGAAAATCCACCGAAAAAATACCAGGACATTTACCCGCTCAACTTCGAATCAAGGGATTGGCGCGCTCTTTGGGATGAGCTGTATTCGGTCTTCGAATTCTGGATCGAGCGCGGCGTTTATGTTTTCCGCGTGGACAATCCCCATACCAAGGCGCTGCCGTTCTGGGAGTGGTGCCTGGGCAAGCTCGGCTGCAAATATCCACAGACAATCTTCCTTGCCGAAGCGTTCACGCGGCCCCATGTGATGTATGGCCTGGCCAAGCGCGGGTTCATGCAATCCTACACTTACTTTACGTGGCGCAATACAAAAGCGGAGCTCGAAGAATATCTGAAGGAGATCACGCGGCCGCCGGTGAGCGAGTTTTTCCGGCCGAATTTCTGGCCCAATACTCCCGACATTCTGCACAAAACGCTGCAGGAGGGTGGCGCGCCGGCGTTCGCGCAGCGCATCATTCTTGCGGCTACGCTTTCATCCAACTATGGCATCTACGGCCCTGCCTACGAGTTGGCAGAAAATGCCCCGGCGCGGCCGGCGCCAGGCAAAACCGAATCCGAAGAGTATTTGGACAGCGAGAAGTACCAGATTCGCCAGCGGGACCGCAATGCGCCGGGATCGCTCGTCCCTCTGATCGCAAAGCTCAATCAAATCCGGAGGGCAAACGCCGCGCTTCAATCGAATGAATCGCTACATTTTCACGCCGTCGGGAATTCAAACCTGATCTGCTATTCGAAGTCCACAGCGAATTGCGATAACGTGGTTATGACAGTTGTCAATCTCGACTCAATTCACGAGCAGACTGGGTGGACGCAGCTCGACCTGAGCCGGCTCAACCTGCTGCCCGATGAAAGCTTCATCGTGGAGGATCTGCTCAACGGAGAGCAGTACACCTGGAGCGGGCAGCGAAACTACGTGGCGCTCGGGACCGGCTCACGAACGGCGCACATCTTTCGTCTTATCCGTCAACCGTAATCGGAGAACTGGAGCGTGAAGAAGCTTGCCAGCGCCACCGATCCCCTGTGGTACAAGGACGCGATCGTTTACGAGTTGCATGTGCGCGCATTCGCCGATTCGAACAACGACGGCATCGGCGACTTTCCCGGGCTCATCTCCAAGCTCGATTACTTGCAGGACCTGGGCGTCACGTGCCTCTGGCTGCTACCGTTTTTCCCCTCGCCACTCCGCGACGACGGCTACGACATTTCGAATTACACCGACGTCAATCCATCCTATGGAACGCTAAACGATTTCAAAGCATTCCTTGCTGCCGCCCATCAGCGCAACATGCAGGTGATGATCGAGCTAGTGGTAAACCACACCAGCGATCAACACCCGTGGTTCAAGGCTGCGCGGCTGGCGCCTCCGGGCTCGCCGCAGCGCGAAATGTACGTCTGGTCGCAGACTGACCAGCTGTATAAAGACGCGCGCATCATCTTTACCGATACGGAAAAATCCAACTGGACGTGGGACGAAGTGGCGAAAGCCTACTACTGGCACCGCTTCTTTTCCCACCAGCCCGACCTGAACTACAACAACCCGCTGGTGCTCGAGGAAGTGTTGAAGGCCATGCGCTTCTGGCTCGATATGGGCGTGGACGCGCTGCGCATGGACGCTATTCCGTATCTCTGCGAGCGCGACGGCACCTCCTGCGAGAACCTTCCGGAGACGCACGCGGTTATCAAGAAGATCCGCGCTGCGATTGACGCCGAATATGCAAACCGGCTGATCCTTGCTGAAGCGAATCAGTGGCCGGCCGACGTGCGGCCGTATTTTGGCGAGGGCGACGAGTGCCACATGGCGTTTCACTTCCCGCTCATGCCGCGGATCTACATGGCGCTGCGGCAGGAAGACCGCCTGCCCATCACCGATATCATGGCGCAAACGCCGCCGATCCCCGGCACCTGCCAATGGGCGCTGTTTCTGCGCAACCACGACGAGCTCACTCTGGAGATGGTGACCGACGACGAGCGCGACTACATGTACTTCGCCTACTCGGCCGATCCGCGCATGCGCGTCAATGTGGGCATTCGCCGGCGTCTTGCGCCGCTGGTCGACAATAACCGCCGCCGCATCGAACTGCTCAATTCCATTCTGCTCAGCTTTCCAGGCACGCCTGTGCTTTACTACGGCGACGAGATCGGCATGGGCGACAACATCTACCTTGGCGACCGCAACGGCGTGCGTACGCCCATGCAGTGGACCTCCGATCGAAATGCCGGATTTTCCAAGAGCGATCCCGCCCGGCTCTATCTGCCCGTGATCATGGACCCGATCTACGGTTACCAGGTAGTGAACGTCGAGGCACAACTTAGCGATCAGTCGAGCCTGCTGCACTGGACACACAATATGATCGCGCTCCGAAAACTCTTTCAGGTCTTCGGGCGCGGCACGCTCACTTTTCTCAACCCGGCCAACCGCAAAATTCTCGCTTACCTGCGCAACTTCGATCACGGAGACGGCATGCGCGAGACGGTTCTCTGCGTCGCCAACCTCAGCCGGTTTGCACAGCCCGTGTCGCTCGATCTCTCCGATCACTCCGGCATGAAGCCGGTGGAGATGCAAGGCTACGTTCCCTTCCCTGCCATCACAGAGGAACCATACGAACTGTCGCTGGCGCCCTATTCATTTCTATGGCTGGAACTGCACGCGCCAGAGGTCGAAAGCGCGGCGCTTCCAAGCGAAAGCGAGGCCAATGCGCAGCAAGAGCTCGTCTTCGATCTGGCGTCACAGGGATGGGCGGGATTCCTCGGGGCCGACGGCGCCTCGCTGATCGAATCTTCGTTGCCAGGCTGGTTGCCGCAGCAGCGCTGGTTCGGAGGCAAGACACGCACTATTCGCGCGGTCCGGGTGCGCGACTGGACCGAAGTGCCGTCGGCGGAAGCCGGTTGTGCGCGCAGCTTTGTTCCAGGCCCGCACGGTCACGGCTCATTTCCCTTTGCGCTCTTCTATTTCGATGTGGACTATGCCGACGGGCCGCCCGACTTCTACCAGATACCACTTGCCATCAGCACCGGGATCCAGGCCGATGATATTTCCCGGGACCATGCAGACGCCATCATTGCAAGCTTCCAATCAGGTTCCGGTCACGCAATTATGCACGACGCCTCGGTCGCTGCAGACTTCCATCAGGATCTGTTGAGTCTGATTGTTTGCAACAGCACGCTCGCATTCGCTCCGCACGGCCTCGCCGAACAGGCCCACACAGCCGCGTCTTTCACCCGAATGCCCGCCAAAGCTCCGGTTCCAACCCCGGATGAAGCATCTCTTCCGCTCATGCCTCCGAGCGTCGAGGTTCCCATCTCGCCGGCGCCGCTGAGTGCGCAACCCGGAGAAGCAGCCGCACCGCCTCGCGGCACCGTGCCCACGCCAGCAGCTTCGGGCGCGGATCGCCGGCAGCCGCGCGAATCTCCATCAGCCGGCAATCCCACGCCACTCAATGGAAGGCTCGATGCGCGGAAGTCAACGGCGTTCGATGAAAAGCATTCTGCGCAGAGGCTGGCCTCGCGCCTTGGCTCGGCCGAACAATCGAACACGTCGATCCACTATGGCCGCGAATTGATCCTTAAACTCTACCGCCGGCTAGAGCCGGGGCAGAACCCGGACGTCGAAATGGGACGCTATCTCACCGAGACGGCGCATTTCACGCACGCCGCTCCATTCTTCGGTGCAGTCTCCATCACTCCCACGGGCGGCACGGAAACGACCGCAGCCATGCTGCAGGGATTCATCGCGAACGAAGGCGATGGATGGGACTGGTTTCTGGCGCAACTTGCTACTGCGTTTGCCAAAGCTACGACACTTTCCACCATTCCTGAATTGCCCACGATCAGTTTCTTGCGCGAGAAGCCAACCTCGTGTATGGAGCTGGAATTCGCCCGCACGTCACTCAATGCAGCCGCACTGCTGGGCCATCGCACGGCTGAGATGCACCTGGCCCTCAGCGGCTCGACCGAGAATGAAGCCTTTGCCCCGGAACCCTTCACCCACGATGATTTTGCGCAGGAAGCGCAGCGCATTGAGGCGCAGATCCGCTCGAACCTCGACGTGCTTCGGCGCAACCTGGCCATGCTCGACGACGCCACTTCAGATGTAGCGGCACTGGTCCTCTCGCGCCGCATGAACCTGATCCATCGCCTCAACCAGATAGCTGGATTGCCACCGGCCGGGCAGCGAATTCGCATTCACGGAGACTTGCATCTCGGTCAGACTCTGCGCACAGTTCCAGCATCGAAGGCTGGACGGAATGCCGAAGCAGGTGATTTTGTTCTGCTTGATTTTGAAGGCGAGCCGGCACGGCCACTGACCGAACGCCGGCAAAAACAATCGCCGCTCAAGGATGTCGCTGGCATGATTCGGTCGTTCTCGTATGCGGTGCATACAGCCCTCGACCGTTATTCTCCGCGCAGCCGCGCGGCCGGCGAAATGGCCGAAGATGACAATCTGGCTGGGTGGGCGCGCGCCTGGCAGGCGGCCGCGGCCGACGAATTTCTGTTCGCTTACCGGGACACCATCGCCGCCAATCCAACGTTGTTGCCTCCACCGCGGACAGCGCAGTCGCTCCTCGAGGCTTATCTTCTGGAGAAGGCGCTTTACGAGTTACTTTATGAATTGAACAACCGCCCCAGTTGGCTCCGCATCCCTCTGGCCGGCATCCTATCGTTGTAAGCAGAAGCAGGCAGGCCCAGCACTCATTCATTCGTTACGATGGCGACTGCAGATCCGATTCCCGAACTTGGTTCCACTCGAACCCTGGCCACCACCGATCTTGTGGTGCTGGTCGCCTCCATGCTGCCGGAAAATTTTGAGTCTCTGCTTGCCCGGCTGACCTCCGTTTTCCCGGCGGCCGACGTGGTCGTCGCCACGGAAAATCCTGCTCCCGCCCAACAATATTCTTCACTCCGCATTGCTGCCGCACCTCCCGCGACGTCGAGCTGGAGCCTGTCGCCCGGCAATTACGTTCACGCATGGCAGTTGGCGGAGGAGCACAATAGCCGCGGGATTCTTCTTCTTGGGCCCGGTTCTGATTCGCTTGACGCGCCCGCGCTGCAGATGCTCGGCAGTGCGGTGCTTTCAGGCTCGATCGACCTGGCCGTTCCCCGCTATACGCTGCCTCCACACGGCGGCATGATCAGCTCGTCGATTGTTTATCCCCTTACACGCGCGCTCTTCGCCACGCGCATCCGTTTCCCCCTGGCTCCCGATCTTGGCCTGTCGCCGCGCATGGTGCAGCGTCTCGCGCTCACGGCACAACGGCTTCCGCAGCCGGAGCAAGCGGAGGGGTTGCTTTGGCCCGTCAATGAAGCCGCCGTCGCGGGTTTTGCCATGGAGGACTTCGACGTGGGCCTGCGCCCGCTGCCTCAACCCGCAGACGTCGATATCAATGCCATCCTGGTACGGATAACAGGCTCGCTGTTTTCTAACATCGAGGCCAAAGCAGCCTATTGGCAGCGTGCCCGCCGTATGCCGCCGCCGCGCGAGATTCCGCCACAGCAGCCGATCACTGACGGCGCTTCCGAAGTGCCGCGAATGGTCGAGTCTTTCCGCTATGCATACAACAACCTGCTGGAAATCTGGTCGCTTGTACTTCCGCCGAATTCTCTGCTCGCGCTCAAGCGTCTCTCCCTCATGGCTCCGGCGGAGTTCCGCATGCCCGACAGCCTGTGGGCGCGCATTGTCTACGATTTCCTGGTCGCCTATCGTTTGCGGACCATCAACCGCAGTCACCTCCTCGGCGCCTTCATTCCGCTCTACCGTGGATGGGTCGCCAGCCACATGAATCTGACCGCTGCCGGCATGGGTGCAGAAGCGCACATCGAGACCCTGGCCGCAGCCTTCGAGGCGGATAAACCTTACCTGGTGTCGCGCTGGCGATGGCCGGACCGGTTTACTGCATGATTTCTCTCACCATCCCGCGAGTGGTTCCGACGACGGCCGGGCACCGGCGCTTGCAATTCAAAGTGTTCGCGGCGCACATGAGCTCGAAGGAGTTCGTTCCATGATTCGCTCCCTGATTCATTCCATGATCAGCCTGTTTGCAATCGCCCTACAACAGGAGCGGATCACCGCTCCATTTCCGCTCTACAGCCCAAATGAATCGGTGTGGCGGCAGATGTCCCAGGCTCTTCATGTGTCGTTGTACCGGGTTCTCGCCTTGCTCATTGGCGTGCTGCCGGGCATTCTGGCGTTTTTTGTCGCGCTCGTCATCTTCGCATTAATCGGAAAACTGGCTTCATTGATACTGCGCGCGATCCTGAAGGCCTTCAATTTCGACGCGCGCATCGCCCGCACCGGCGCCCCTCCGGACTGGACGCCTGGAACTTCTCCCACAGCCATTGCCGTGCGCGTCACTTTCTGGGTCTTTGTGTTCCTGGGGCTGGTGATCGGTGTTTCGGCATTCGACACTTCCTATGCCGTTGGCAGCGCGCTCACGTTCTCGTTGCTTCCCTATCTCACGCGTTCGGTAGGAGCCGTCGTCATTCTCGTCGTTGGTACTGTGATTGCCCGGTTCCTTGCGCGCTCGGTGTTAATCGGCGCTGTCAATGCTCAGGTCCCCTACGCACGTTTTCTCTCGCTGGGCGTCAAGTGGCTCGTGCTGGTTCTCACCGCGGCCATGGCGTTGGCGCATTTGGAGGTGGGCGGAGTGATTGTCGAGCTTGCCTTCAGCATTTTGTTCGGAGGCATCGTTCTCACGCTGGCGCTTGCCGTCGGCCTGGGCTCGCGTCACCTAGTCAGCCGGTCGATCGAGACCCAGCTCGAACGCACCGAGCGCACAGCGGCTCCGCCGGGCGCGCCGCCGCCTGCTCCTCCGCCAGAAACATTCCGTCACTTTTAAGATTGCGCGCTCTCCAGAATGGCCACCGTGTCCGGTGGAAGCGCGATGCTCGCGCCAGGGAAGGAAATCCGATCACTCGAAGCCAATAGGATTCGGCTTCGCTCGGGAAGGTTGAATGCGTACACTTTCTTTCCCAAATTGGCTGCGATGGTCACGGTTCCCCGTTGGACCCGAATCCACTTTTGCTGTTCATCGAAGGCCGTACGCACGTTGCCGGGCTCGCCGTTGTTCAGCGCCGGCATCGACCTGCGCAGGCGGATCAGGTCGCGGCACCACGCGAGCATCTGAGCATGCCCGGGAGCTGAAGTCTCTTTCCAGTTGAGTTTCGAGCGCTCAAAGGTCTCGCGGCTTTCCGGATCGGGAATCAAGGAGGGATCCCAGCCAAAGGCAGCAAATTCCTTTTTGCGGCCTTCGGAGACTGATTTTGCCATCTCTGGCTCGTGGTCAGCAAAAAACTGGAACGGTGAAGATGCCGACCACTCTTCGCCCTGAAAGATCATCGGAACAAACGGGCTCGTCAGCACGATCGCTGCTGCAACCTTTGCCCGATCGATTCCGGCAATGTGGCCGATCCGGTCGCCGATGGCGCGATTGCCCACCTGGTCGTGATTCTGGATGTAGCCGAGGAAGCGGTGCTGCGACAACCCGCGCACCGGCCGCCCGTGCACGCGCTTGCGATAGCGCGAGTACAGGCCGTCATACACGAATGTGTGCTCGAGCGATTTGGCCAGTTGCCCCATTGCCCCGAAATCGGCGTAGTAGCCATCCGTAAGGCCCGTAAGCGCGGCAAACAGCGCATGATGAAAATCGTCGCTCCACTGCGCGTCCATACCCAAGCCGCCGGTCTCGCGCGGCGTTACAAAGCGGGGATCGTTCAGGTCACTCTCGGCAATCAGCACCTTCCGCCGTCCCGTGGCTGCGGCGAGCGTCTCAACCTCGGCTGCAAGCTGCTCCAGGAAATGAATTGCCGAACGGTCCACAAATGCGTGCACCGCGTCTATTCGCAACCCGTCGACGCGAAAATCGCGCAGCCACATTAACGCGTTGTCGCAGAAAAACCGCCGCACTTCGCAGGCTCCCGCGTCTTCGAGATTCACTGCGCCGCCCCATGGAGTGTGATGCGACTCAACAATATATGGTCCATATTTTCCCATATAATTGCCTACCGGGCCGAAGTGGTTGTAGACCACGTCCAGGATGACGGTCAGTCCGCGCTCGTGCGCGGCATTCACGAATCGCTTCAACGCATCCGGCCCGCCATACGGCTGGTGAACCGCGAAAAGCGCCACTCCGTCGTATCCCCAGCCGTGGTTGCCGGCAAAGGAAGCCACCGGCATCAGCTCCACATGCGTGATGCCGAGAGCAGCCAGGTAGTCCAGTTTCTCGATGGCCGCGTCAAGCGTACCCTGCGGCGTGAATGTGCCGATGTGCAGTTCGTACACGATGCCGCTTGCAAGCGGCATCGCCTGGAATTCTTCATCGGTCCAGTCGAATGCGTGTTGGTCGTAAATGCGCGACATGCCATGTACGCCGTCGGGCTGCCATTGCGATCGCGGGTCGGGATACGGCTTCTTGTCCTCGTCGATCAGATATCCGTAGCCGGTTCCCGGCTCCGCTTCTTCTGCATCAAGACGCCACCATCCCCACTCGTCCGGCCCGTGCATTGGCCGCGCTTCGCCGTTCAGGCTCACTGCCATCTTCCGCGCTCTCGGCGCCCACACTTCAAAGGCGTGCATTAGTCCGCGTCCTTAGTCCGGATCCTTGACCAGCAATGCAACGGGGAAATTTTCGAACAGCGCTTGCATGCGCACGCGCCCGCCTTCAATCTTCTCGCCGGCCAGAATGTTCTGCCAGCGCCCGGCAGGCAGTTCCACCGCCGTTGCCGCCCATCCCGCTCCGAGCTTTGTATTCCAGCGCGGAACAATCGTCGCCACCCGCCCGCCGCGCAGATACGCGATCACGTGTTCCCTCTTCGCGCCTTCGGCGATCATCGGCGTGTATTCTGCCTCGGCGCCGAACCACTCCGGGCGCTCGCGCCGCAAATGAAGCGCGCGATAGATCACCCACAGCTTCGGCAGCCCGCTGTCCATCCGCCGCAGAATCTTTACGGGGTCGATTCCCTGTTCGAGTTCGACCAGCATCGCGCCTCTCGCTTCGTAATCAGCCGGCGCGCGATTGTCAGGATCGACGAGCCGCAGATCCCACAGTTCGCTGCCCTGGTAGGTGTCGGGCACGCCCGGCGCGGTGCAGCGGATCAGCGTCTGCGCCAGGCTATTGATGCGCCCCGGCGCAAGCACCTGCCCAACGAAACTCTCCAGCTCCGCAACGAACTCCCGCGCACCCAGAATACGATCGATAAAAACGTGCAACGCGTCTTCAAACTCCTTATTCTGCTGAGTCCAGCTGGTCTGCTGTTTTGCTTCGCGCGCTGCCTTCTCCATATATATGTGCAGACGCTCGGCAGAGATCGGCCACGCACCAATGAGTGTCTGATAGAGAAAGTATTCCGTGTTGCGGTCCGGAGAATTGCCGGTCCGAAACTGCGCATTCATGCGCGACCAGCGATTCAGCGCGGCGCGCCATCGCGCTGACATTTCCGTAATCACCGCAAGCCGCGCCCGCACATCCTCGCTGCGCTTGGTGTCGTGGGTCGAGAGCGTGTTCAACGTGAAAGGATACGATTCCTGGCGCTTGCGCAGGAAATCATGAAACTCCTCGAGCGTCAGCCCGTCTCGATCCGGCGCTCCGCCTACTTCGTTCAGCCCGATCATCCGGTTGTAACAGTAGAACGCCGTGTCTTCCAGCCCTTTCGCCATCACCGGAGAAGTGAATTGCTGAAAGCGCAACAGGAACTCGGTCTCGAGCCCGCCACGCGCACGAAGCGCCAAGACGTCGCCGATGAAATCGAGGAGTTCCGGATCGAGATCCGTGCGATGCTTCTTCGCCTCCGTAACAGCATGATCGATTTCAGCGCGATCTTCATCGGTAATCTGATCGCGATCCGGAGCCACGTAGGTCCGGTACACGGCAAATCCGGCCGCTACTTCCCGCAAAGCCCTGCGAATCTCTGCCCGCGTGTAGTCACGGCGGTCGCGATTGTTTTCGCAGATCGCGACAAACAGGTTTGCCAGACGATTCACGTCGCTGCCCAGAGCCTCCTGCTCAACGTTCAGCCGCTTGTCGTGCGCAATCGCGGCAAAGTCCACGGGCTCGCCTGTAAAGTTCCGGTAGATCCCAGTCAGTTCCCGCAAACCCTCGCCGTGCGTCAGCACGCAGTTGCATACGTTCAGGAAATCGTATCCCGTGGTGCCTTCAATCGGCCAAGCAGGGCGCAGCGCCTCCTGCGGCTGCAGAATTTTCTCGCCCACAATCCACGCCTCCGGCGCTCGCTCGCGCAGCCGCTCGAAATACTGCTGCGGATCGCGCAACCCGTCTGGATGATCCACGCGCACCCCATCGAGATCGCCGTTCCGGAGCCACTCAACAATCCGGCAATGCGTCGCCTCAAAAACATGGGCCCGCTCCACGCGCAATCCGATCAGCGTGTTGACATCGAAAAAGCGTCTGTAGCCAAGCTCCTGGTCCGCGGTTCGCCAGTAAGCCAGTCGATAATTCTGCTGGTTCAGGAATTCGTCAAGCGCGTCAATATTGTTGTTCAGCTCTGCAATGGCCCGGGCAATGGCCTTTGGGATCTCCGGATGCTGCACGCAAAGCTTCTGCAACAGCTCATAGATCACTGCCTTGTCGCGATGCCGCAGGACAATCGCGTCGCGGTCCGTCGACTCCGGCGCCGGGAGTCGCGCCAGGCTGTCCGCAATAAAACTCAGCGTGTCATCCTGCGCGTATTCGGCCGCTTTCGCCAGCGGAATTGACAGCGACCGCGGAGCGATGGGGAAGATATGGTCGAAGTAAGCTATGCGGAATTGATCGCACTGCTGCTCCGCGCGAATTTGCCCAGCGCTCAACACTCGACCGTACTGGTCGCCGAGGACGGGAATGAGGACCTTGTTCTGCAGCTTCACTTCTTCCGAGTGCCAGTCAATGTCAAACCAGGTTGCGAACCGGCTCGATGGCCCATTCTCCAGCACGTCCCATAAGTAGCGGTTTTGCGGGCCAGTGGCCATGTGATTCGGCACGATGTCCAAAACCTGCCCAAGCCCGAGCGTCTTCAGCCTGGCCGAAAACTGCTTCAGATCTTCTTCGCCTCCCAGTTCCACATTCACCTTTTCGTGATCCACAACGTTGTAGCCATGCATGCTGCGCGGCGCTGCCTGCAAATAGGGTGAACTGTACACGTGCGAAATCGCCAGTTTTTTCAGGTAGTCCGCGAGCCTGGCAGCATCGCTGAACCGGAACCCTGCATGGAGCTGAAGACGATATGTGGAAGTGGGGTTGCGAGGCATGAAGGGTCCGAACAGACTTCCGCTTCAACGGCCGTGGGGCCGTTGCGTGTTTGGATGTGCGCGGCAACTCCCTGGATGCATGGCACATGAAGCAGACGCTACTGCAAGGCCGGGCACGCGAGAATGAGATTGCCGTCTCAAATGGCAACTCGCAGCGCGGACGAAGCACCTATAATGAAATCAACGGGGGCTTTTCCGGTGGCTGATCTTCGTTTCACGCCGCGGTGAGCTGAATCGCATCGTCATCTTCCATATTTCGTTCGTACCAGATCCATTCACATGCAGCATTATCCGGGTTCCTCTAAAATTCGGTGTGCGCTCGCGTTCGCGGCCTGTCTTATGGCTGTTCTTCCTGCGTGCGCATTGGACTCGCATGAGAACTTGAATATCTTTGCGCCTGTATCCACGCCGGGGCGCGAGATTTACCAGCTTTCGTTGTTCACGCTTACGATCACCGGCGCGATCTTTGTCTCAGTGGCCGGCTTGCTCCTCTACGTGATTCTTCGCTACAGGGCGGGCAAAGACGCGCCACAGCAGGAGCCGCCGCAGGTGTACGGCAGCGTGCAGGTCGAACTGGCCTGGACGATCATTCCGATTCTCATCGTTCTGGTTTTGTTCCTCACCACGGCGCGCATCATCTTCGCAATCCAGAGTGCACCCGAGCCGAAGACTGCGCTGGATGTGGACGTTATCGGCCACCAGTTCTGGTGGGAGTACCGCTATCCAAAACTGGGCGTCATCACCGCGAATGAGTTGCACATACCGGTGAGCACAAAAGAACAACCCACTGCGACGTATCTTCGCTTGTTTTCCGCCGATGTGAATCACAGCTTCTGGGTTCCGCGGCTGGCCGGGAAAACCGACCTGATCCCGAACCACCCCAATCAGATGTGGATGGACCCGCAGCAGACCGGGCTCTTCCTTGGGCAATGCGCGCAATTCTGCGGCGTCGAGCACGCCAAGATGCTGATTCGTGTTTACGTCGACACGCCGCAGCAGTTCACTGCATGGGTAGAAAACCAGAAGAAGCCCGCCGTAGATGATGCGGCGGTTGCGGCCGGACGGCACGTATTCGAAACCGAAGCGTGCATGAATTGCCACACCATCAGTGGGACGGCTGCCAAGGGGACTGTCGGCCCCGACCTGACACACCTGATGAGCCGCGACACCATCGGCTCTGGCATAGTTCCGAACACGCCGGACAATCTGCACAAATGGATTCAGAACCCCGGCAGCTTCAAGGACGGCTGCCTGATGCCGGCAATGCAGCTTACAGACCAGCAGATCGACCAGGTGGTCGCATACCTCTCAACATTGCACTAAAGGAACAGCGATGGCAGATCAGACTGTGCCAATTGGTGGCTCACTCGAAGCAGCGTATCCCGCGCGGGGCACGTTTTTCGAGTGGGTGCATAGCTGGGTAACGACCGTCGATCACAAGAAGCTCGGCATCCTTTACATTGCCTACTCGCTGTTCTTCCTGCTGGTCGGCGGCACGGAGGCGATGATAATCCGCATCCAGCTGGCGTTTCCGAACAATCACTTTGTCACTCCGGAAGCGTACAACGAGATATTCACCATGCATGGCACCACGATGGTGTTTCTCGTCGGAATGCCCATCCTTTTCGGCTTCGGCAATTACGTCGTGCCGCTCATGATCGGCGCCCGCGACATGGCCTTCCCCCGCCTGAACGCCTTCAGCTTCTGGCTCACAGCCTTTGGCGGCCTGCTGCTCTACTTCAGCTTTATCGGAGGATTTGGCCTGTACGGCATGGGCAATGCGCCGGATGCAGGCTGGTTTGCCTACGCGCCACTCACTACCAGCCCGTTCAACCCCGGGCATGGCATTGACTATTGGGCGCTGTCGCTTATCGTCAGCGGCTTCGGCACTCTGGGCACTGCCATCAACATCATCGCCACCACGATCTCCATGCGCTGCCGCGGCATGACGCTTTTCCGCATGCCGCTCTTTGTCTGGCTGATGTTCGTGGTCAGTTCGCTCACGCTCGTCACCATCACGCCGCTCACGGCCGCACAGATCATGCTGGTGCTTGACCGTTTTATCGGCTCGCACTTTTTCGACGCGCAGGCCGGCGGGTCACCGTTGCTGTGGATTCACTTCTTCTGGATCTTCGGCCATCCGGAGGTCTACGTTCTGGTGCTGCCGGCCTTCGCCATCGCCAATGAAGTGATTCCGGTCTTCTCGCGCAAGGCCATCTTCGGCTACCCGGCGATGGTGGCCGCTTCAATCGGCATTGCGTTCGTGAGCCTCACCGTCTGGGCGCATCACATGTTCACTGTCGGCATGACCGCGGCCGGCAACACGTTCTTCGCGCTCTCCACCATGGTGGTCGCCATCTTCACCGGCATCAAAATGTTCAACTGGCTCGCCACCATGTGGGGCGGGAATATCCGCTTTGCCACGCCCATGCTGTTCTGCACCGGATTCCTGTTCCAGTTTCTCGTCGCGGGGCTCACCGGCGTCATGCTCGCTGTCGCTCCCTGGGACTGGCAGCTCCACAACTCCTACTTCGTCATTGCGCACTTCCATTACGTACTGGTCGGCGCGATTGTCATGTGCATCTTCGCCGGCCTGTATTACTGGTACCCCAAAGCTACCGGGCGCATGATGAACGAGACAATCGGCAAATGGCACTTCTGGCTGTTCGTCATCGGCTTCCACATGACGTTCGACACCATGCATTTCGTCGGCTTTCTGGGCATGCCCCGCTCGATTTATACCTACGGGCCGGACCGGGGATGGGGGACCCTGAACACGGTGATCTCATGCGGCGGATTCGTGCAGGCCATCGCCGTGCTGCTCTTCGTGTGGAATCTCGTTCACTCTTATTTCCACGGCGAGGTCGCAGGCAGCGACCCATGGGACGCATGGACGCTCGAATGGGCGACGCCTTCGCCGCCGCCGTCCTATAACTTTGCCACCGAGCCCGAGGTGCGCAGCCGCCGTCCGCTCTGGGATATCAAGCATCCGCAGGATCCAGACTGGAAGTACGAAGCATGAGCACAGTTCCTCTTTTTACCGACGAAGAATGGCGGCTGCCTTCGCGCGGCAAGGTTGCGATGATCTCGCTCATCATCGGCGAGTGCGGCATCTTCGCCATCTTCGTCGCCGCGTATGTGTATTACATCGGCCGCAGCCTTTCCGGTCCGACGCCGCGCATCCTCGAAGTCCCGATCCTCAACACCGTGTGCCTGCTTTCGAGCAGCCTGACGATCTGGCTGGCCGAGCGCGCCATCGAGCACGGCCGCATTCGCCTCTTTGGCGCATGGTGGGCGGCGACGATCGCACTCGGGCTTAAGTTCATACTGGGCACGGCCGCGGAGTGGCGCTCGCTGATCTTCGACCACGGCCTCACCATCCGCACCAATCTCTTCGGCACCACTTTTTACTCGCTGGTCGGCCTGCACGCGACACACGTCATCGTTGGCTTAATCGGCCTGTCGATCATCATGATCTTTACCGCTCTCGGCCATGTACGTCAGGAGCACGCCGAGCGCATCCAGGTGTTTGCCCTTTACTGGCACTTTGTCGACGCGGTGTGGGTCGTTGTGTTCACCGTTGTCTATCTCGTGGGAAGGTAAGCCGCATGCCCGAGGAAGTCCATCTCGAATCAAAAGAGCTAGTCGGTCAGCACATTCACTTGCCGGCGCCGACGGCCTGGCCCATCGTGCTGGCCTTCGGATGCGCGATGCTCGCCGCCGGCCCGCTCACCAGCATGGGCATTGGCCTGCTTGGCGTGGTGTTGATGGTGGCCGGCTGCGTAGGCTGGTTCCGCCAGGTGCTGCCGCACGAGAAACACGAAGAGGTCGAGGTCCTCGATCTGCCCATCGTCATCGAGTCGAAGCGCAAGCTGGTCGAGCGCATCCAACTCGATCCGCGGCACCGCGCGCACGTGCCCGTTGAGGTCTACCCGGTTGCGAGCGGCATCAAGGGCGGCATCGCCGGCGGATTCGCCATGATCGTCCCGGCGCTGATCTACGGGCTCATCGCGCAGCACAGCATCTGGTATCCGATCAATCTGCTGGGCGGCGCCGGCGTGGCCAACTGGCGGAATCCTTCTGTCGCCGACATCGCCGCATTTCACTGGCAGGGCCTGCTGGTCGCCACTGCCATTCACATCACCACGTGCCTGTTCGTCGGCCTGCTCTACGGCGCCATGCTGCCTATGCTGCCGCGCCATCCCGTCATCCTTGGCGGCATTCTTGCTCCGCTGCTGTGGACCGGCTTACTGCATTCCTTTATGGGCATCATTAATCCCGCACTCGCCGACCACATCGCCTGGGGATGGTTCCTGATTTCGCAGGTCACCTTCGGCATCACAGCCGGTTTAGTCGTCGTGCGCCAGGAGCGCATACGCACCGGTCAGTCGCTGCCGTTTGCCGCACGTCTGGGCATTGAAGCACCCGGCCTGATGTTCTCGCGTCCGGAGGCAGGTCCTCCGCGTGGCAAGGGGAAGCATTGATGCGTACCGCTCTTGTCATCTCAGCCGCGGCGCTCGCGGTGCTCCTCGCTGGTTGCGGCTCTCATCGCGTCATACCCACAGCGCCCGCGCGCCCTGAAGACGTGCTCGACTTTGCCACGCTGTACGGCCAGAACTGCGCCGCCTGCCACGGCAAGAACGGCAGCGACGGCGCGGCAATGAATCTGGCCAATCCGCTGTACCAGGCGCTGGTCGACGACGCCAGCCTGCGCAAGTGGATCTCCGCAGGCATGCCCGGCACGCAGATGCCCGCCTTTGCTCAATCGAATGGCGGCATGCTCACCGACGCGCAGATCAACGCCATCATTGCCGGAATGCGAGAGCAGTGGTCGCGTCCTAATGTCTTCGCCGGCGCGCAGCCGCCGCCCTACGCGCAAGACAAGCCCGGCGATCCGCATCGCGGCCAGCAGACCTATCAGCAACGATGCGCCGTCTGCCACAGACAGGAGCGCGGCCAGATCACCGACCCCGTCTATCTTGCGCTGACTAGCGACCAGGCCCTGCGCAGCATCATCATCGCCGGCAACCCGGAAATCGGTCATCCCGACTGGCGTCACGATGCCGCGGGAGGCAAATCCGCTGTGCCGTTGTCTGCTCAGGATGTGGACGACATAGTGACCTATCTTGCAAGTTTGCGGAACCCCGCGCCTGCCACTGCTGGAATACCGTCCGGAACGGGTTCCAATCCCACGGCCGCACCGGCCGGGAGGTAATGAGTTGAACGAAAGCGAACGATTCCCGGGCCAGAAGAACGCCCCCACGCCCAACGGCAATACGCCGACAACCGATCCCTCGCATCAGGTCAGCAATCAGGCCGGCAATCACGCGAGCAACGAGGATCCGCGCATCGTTTCGCGCCGCTGGATGCTGCTCAAAGCCGGCGTCGCGCTGAATGGCATTGTCGGCCTGGCGCTGGCGGTTCCGATCGTGCGCTACATCTTCGGTGCGTGGCGCAGCGATAACAGTTACAAGTCGTGGGTCTCACTCGGTTCGGCTGACTCGTTCCCGGCCGGTCAAACGCGACTGGCCGTCTTCAGAAATCCCTTCAAGCGCTCGTGGGACGGCGAGACAGACAACGTAGCCTGCTACGTGCGCCACGACGGAAACAATCAGTTCCGCGTCTTTGCCATCAACTGCGCGCACCTCGGCTGCCCGGTCCGCTGGTTCCCGCAATCGCAGCTTTTTATGTGCCCGTGCCATGGCGGCGTTTATTACGCTGACGGCTCCCGTGCATCCGGCCCGCCCGAGCGCGGCCTGTTCACTTACGACTGGAAAGTCGAGTCCGGTCAGTTGCAGATCGATGCCGGCCAGATGCCCACGCTCGCCAACACCGCGAAGCTCGTCAACATCGACATTGGCGGAGGAAACTCTCCATGCCGCGGGTAAAGAATACGGCGCAGCGCGTCTACAGCTGGTTTGAGCAGCGCCTCCAATTCGAAGCGCCGGTCAAAGATGCCGTGCTGCACCAGGTGCCGCGCAACACGGCGAGTTGGTGGTATGTCTTCGGCAGCGCCGCCTTCACGCTGTTCATGCTGCAGATCGTCACTGGCGTTCTGCTGGCGTTGGTCTACGTCCCTTCGGGGGCTCAGGCCTGGAACAGCCTGAACGTGCTCAACCACCATATCCCTCTCGGCTGGTATCTGCGCGCCCTGCACGGTTGGGGCTCCAACTTCATGGTCGCCATCGTGCTCATTCACATGGCGCAGGTGTTCCTGTTTGGCGCATACAAGTTTCCGCGCGAGCTCACCTGGCTTGTCGGCGTATTCCTGCTGTTGATGACCCTGGGCATGGCCTTCACCGGCCAGGTGATGCGCTTCGATCAGGACGCATACTGGGGCCTCGGCATTGGCGCATCCATTCTGGGCCGCGTTCCTTTCATCGGCGGCGGCCTGGTTCACCTGCTTTTAGGCGGTCCCATCATCGCCGGCGAAACCCTTTCGCGCTTCTTCACGCTCCACGTCTTCGTGATTCCCGGCGCGCTGCTGCTCTTTGCGCTCGTCCACGTCTGGATGGTGCTCAAGCTCGGAATCAACGAGTGGCCGATGCCGGGCCGCGTGGTGCGCCGCGCCACCTATATCCAGGAGTACAACCGCCTAGCGCACGAGGACGGAATTCCCTTCGTCCCCGGCGCCTTCTGGAAGGATCTCGTATTTTCCGGCGCAATTTTGGCCGCCGTTGGCGTCTGCGCATTGATCTTCGGTCCCTTCGGGCCCGGCGGCCAGCCCGATCCTGCCATCATCCAGACCGTTCCCAAGCCCGATTTCTTCTTCCTCTGGATCTACACGCTCCTCGCCTATTTGCCGCCCGCGCTTGAGACGCCGTTCATTCTGATCGCTCCGATCATCGGCATCGCCATTTTGCTGGCGATTCCCTTCATCGCCGCCGAGGGCGAGAAGAGCTGGCACCGGCGCCCGGTGGCCGTTCTTGCCGTCTCATTCCTCGCGGTCAGCTTTGGCGTTCTTACGCAATATGGCACTACTACACCCTGGAGCCCGCACATGGACGCGTGGAGCAGCAATCCTGTTCCACCCAAGCTCATACGTCAGGCTTCGCCTGTAGTGCGCCAAGGCGCAACTGTCTTTCAGGGTAAGCAATGCCGCAACTGCCACTCGATCGGCGGCGTCGGCGGCGAACGCGGCCCGGCGCTCGATAACGTCGGCTCGCTCATGACGCTCGACGAGTTGCGCTTCAAGGTTGTCACCGGCGGCGGCAACATGCCAGCCTACGGCAAGAATCTTACGCCGGCTGAGATCGAGGCGCTCGTCGCTTTTCTAGATACCCTGCACCCTGCGGGCGAGCATCCGGCGGTCAATCCTGCCAAGCTGGGACTTGAAAGCGCGCACGCCGGCACCGGCGAAGATATTCCGGCGACAAAGAGCAGCGGGCCCTGATCGAATTTTTGACCGGGACTCCGATCGAAGGAAATGATTGATTCGACCACCATCTCCGATCTCTTCACTCAGTGGGACGTTCCCTGGATCGTCACGACGGAGCTGGTGCTGGCTGCGGCAATTTACACGCGCGGCTGGGCGCGCATCCGGCGCACGCGCCCCGCGCAGTTTCCCCCCTGGCGACTGTACTCGTTTCTCGGCGGCATCCTCGCGCTCTTCGTCGCCGTCGCCTCGCCGCTCGATACTTTCAGCGAATCGCTTCTCTTCATGCACATGGCGCAGCATTTTGTGCTCATGTCCATTGCGCCGCCGCTTATCGTTATCGGGGCGCCCGTTGTCCCCATGCTCCGCGGCCTGCCGCGCTGGTTTATCCGACTGCTGCGGCCGCTGTTTGTAACGCGTGCGCTGCCGGCGATCGGAAGGTTCCTTACCCGCCCGCGCGTGGCCTGGCTCGCCATGGCCGCCGCCTACATCGGCTGGCACATTCCCGCTGCGTACGAGTTCGCGCTCTCCTCTGAGAACTGGCACAACTGCGAACACGCCTGTTTCTTTTTCACCAACCTCATGTTCTGGTGGCCGGTGATCCGTCCCTGGCCTTACCGCACATCGCAGTCGCGGTGGATTCTGATCCCTTATCTGCTGCTGGCCGACATCGTAAACACATCGATCTCTGCGTTCCTGTGCTTCTCTGGCCGAGTGCTCTATCCGAGCTATGCCGCCATCCCGCGCCCTTTCGGCCTGAGCGCTCTCGATGATCAGGTTGCCGCCGGAGGATTCATGTGGATCTGCGGCTCCATGGTCTTCATGGTTCCCGCCTTTCTTCTGGTGCTGCTGCTGCTCTCGCCATCGCGCTCCCGCCTGCGCAGGCAAGTCTTCGCGGACGAGACTACAGATCGCCTCGCGCACATTTCCCACTGATTCGCCGCGCAGATTTCCATTGCATCAACGGATTTTCCTTGCCGTTTGTAAAGATTGTTTACATTGCGCGCAGTCATTCCGCGATTGCTAAACTGGAATCTGATGATTCTCCCGTTTGTCCGTGAAATCTTCGCGGAGCTGGAGCATTCGCCGGGATTTGAGCGCGTTCGCAGGCATGTGGGCCTCGCTGCGGGTCGGAGGCGTGTCTCCGGGCTTACCGCAACCGCCCGCGCCCTTTATCTTCCCTTGCTGGCCCGGGCCGCGCGCCAGCCGGTCGTCGTGGTAGTGGCTGACAACAAAGCCGCTGAAGCCCTGGAGCCGCTACTCAAAGCCGGCTGCGAGCTGACCGGGGCCATCGATCCGGCGCGCGTAGTCCGTTTCCCCGCCCACGACGTATTGCCTTTCGAAAATCTTTCGCCACATCCCGACGTACAGGAGCAGCGCGCCTCCGCGCTTTGGAAGCTCTCGACCGGCGCCGTCGATATCGTCATCGCGCCTGTCGAAGCCGCTGCTCTCAAGCTCTTCGACCGCGATTATTACTCGGCTCTTGCCGTAACGCTGCGCCGCGGCGAAGAAATCGATCTTGAAACCCTCACCGGACATCTCGCCAGCGTGGGCTACACGCGCATGGATCTGGTTGAAATGCCCGGCCAATTCACGCGCCGCGGCGGCATCCTCGATGTGTACTCGCCGGAGTCCGACCGGCCCGTGCGCATCGAGTTCTTCGGCGACGAAATAGAGACCATCCGCAAGTTCGATCCCGAGTCGCAGCGCTCGCAGTCCGCACTCGATGAAACGCAGTTGCTTCCGTTGACGGAAACTCCGGTCACCGAGCGCCTGCTCGCAGCTGTCAACGGGCGTCTCAGCCGGGAACGCGTCGAAATAGCCGACCAGGTCGCCGATCGGGAGATGGCCGAGGAAAACGCAGCTGCGGCCGGCGTCAGCGTTTTCCCCGGCTGGGAGTTTTTCATCCCGGTCGCAGGCGCGGAAAAATCTCTGCTTACGCTTCTGCCCCGCTGCGCGCTTTTCGTGGACGAGCCCGCCATGGTGCGCAACCAGATTGAGCGCTGGTGGAATAAGGTGGAGCAGCGCCATGA
>JASIJX010000498.1 GCA_030049955.1 Acidobacteriaceae bacterium | reverse complement strand
GCGACCGGCTCTTCCGCTGCTTCTGCCCGGACTGAGCCCGAGCCATTTCGGCCTGCCCCGGCGCCTTCCTGGCACAGCCCCACCGCTCATCCTGCGGAACCGCCGCTCGAGCCCGGCGGCGTTACTCGGCTAATTCAGAAACTTGGGCATGAGCCGGCGCCGGTACCCGCGCCACCGATATCAGCCGCGCCGGCGGCTACCCCAGCGGATTCCGGTCTGGATTCGGGTCCGGGGGAATTCACGCGCATGATTTCGACACTTGGCGCAACAGGCGCTTCCCCGAGCGCGCCGTCCGCTTCCGCACCGAGTGCAGCGCAGCCGGCTGCAGCGCCGCAGGTTCCAGCAGCACCGCCGGTACAGATCCCGGTCAAAGGCGCGGTTCAAGTCCCGGTAAAGGCGCCCGCGCCACCTGCTTCTGCTCCTCAGGCAGCGGCGCCCAAAATTCCTCCAATTGCGGTGCCCGCGCCGCCAGCGCCCAAACTTGCGCCTGCCCCTCCGCCAGCAGCAACCAAAGGCAAGTTCGATGCAATCGTGCCTCTGCTGCTGATCGTCAACACATTTCTCTTGATTGCAATCCTCCTGGTGCTGCTGTTCCAGCCGAAAGGACATTGAGATGGAGATGGCCGCGTCGCTTCTGCTGCCCGGAAAAGCGGCGCATTTCTGAAGTTTTCTACGCCAGAAGCCCGTTCTCGCGCAGCAGCGCGTCGGTCCGTTCGAAGCTGTCGATCAAGACAATTCCCTGCGATCTGGCCTTGCCGGCCCATTGCGTGGCCTGGTCCTCGCTGAACTTCAACTCCTGGAGCAGGCTTACTAGGTCATCGTAGGTACTCGCTGTCGCCGGCCGCGTGTTCAGGCGGCCAGCATAGGGCAGAAAGACGAGTTCGAAGTGCGCCCGTGCACCTTCCCTGGCGGGTATCGCAGTGATACGAAGATTCCCTATCAGCTTTGGCATGTTCTGCTCCCTGGAATGATGCTTCGAATTATCTCATTCCCGCAGGTTTACATGTCGCTTCGGACGCATTTTGGTCGTGTGCCGCCACCACAAAGCCACGCTCAATCAGTTTCCGCAACATGGCTACACATTCCGGCTGGACTTTTTCCAGGGGTGCATCCACCTTCCGAGAAAACAGTTCGACCGCCTCTTGCACCGTTCTATTACCGTCACACATCACCAGAAACTCAGCAACGAGAGGCTGAGTGTCGACTTGAAACGGAAAACCGTTGATCAGCCGCAAGACTAGTGACTCAGCGGCCCACCCGTTCGGGCCAGGCCGGGCAATCTGTTCCAGCCGCGCGTTTTCGGAGAGCCGCAGGCGGAGACTGAGCAAATCTGCGGTGCTCTCGTGCTCACGCAACAGATCATGTGCGGCAAAGGTTTCGAGGATCAAATCCCCCAGAACGCCGGATGCCTTCGATGGCACTTCCTCGAGGCGAATGAAATTTTTTCCCTCGCGCCGGCGCATCACGATCAGCCCGTCGTGAATCGCCTCCACGCCACGCCGGCGATAGTAATCCATGTAGCCTTGATAACTTGCAGCATCCTGAGAGGTGTCTTGCGAGGTTTCGCTGATGCGATGCTGGGCATACTCCTCGGGATCCTGCGTCAGGCCCTTCATCACCCAGGCATCACAGCCGGTGCCCGTGAGCCACTCCGCCAACCGCTCCTCCCACGACTGCCCCTTCACCTGGGCCCATTCGCAGAGCATCTCAAGGTAGCCGCCCTCGTTCAGGTACGCGGGCGCCTGCCGCACCAGCATGCGGCATAGATCGTCAAGTTCCATCGGATTGTCGCAGAACATGTAGTCGGCCTGCGGAGTGATGAAGAAGGGTGGGTTAGAAAGGATCAGGTCAAAGCGCCTTCCGTCCACGGGACTGAACAGGTCGCCAGCCAGAACCTCAATGTTTTCAATTCCATTCAGCCGGGCATTGAAGCGGGCACAATCGACAGCGCGCTCGTTCAGATCGGTGGCGACGACCGTGTCGCTAAATGCCGCAGCCCAGAGACTGAGGATGCCGCTGCCGGTGCCCAGATCGAGGGTTGTGCGCGCGTGCCGCCGCACGGCAAAGCGCGCCAGGAATTTACTGGTGGGATTCGGCCACAGCACCATTTCCCCTTGCTTTCGTTCTATTGCACTGGGATGATCCGCTGCAACCAGGAATTCGTCGGTCGGCAAAAGCATGACCGAGGGATGGAGAGAATCTCCGGCCGCAACCAGCAGTCCAGCTTCGAGGAGCAACTGAAGGATATTGCCGGGCACGAGGCTGGCAGCCTCTGCCGCGTTTTGAGGAACCGCCAGCCAGAACCATCGCAGCAATGCGTTCAGCGTAGAAGGTTCCGAGGTACGGTCCAGAAGCCTCGCCAGGTTGCGAAGCCGGGGCGACGGCAACTCAGCCGCCCCGAGATGCTTTCGCAGGTGCGGTTCGGTGTAGCCCGCCTCCTGAAAAAACGCGCGAATCCTTCTGCAGTCGTCGACCGGAAGTGGTGTGAGCATGACACACACCTTATCCCGGATCACGCCGCGGAGCAATGGACGCTAGAGGAAATCGCCAATCTGGCAAACTGAGACACTACCTACTTTTTAATTCACTTGACCCGCACATTCGACTATGGTATCTACTTACACGCAGCTGAAATGCGCAGACGGAACCCCTTGTAGTGGGTCTAAGTTCGTTTTCCGTCTGCCGTAGTTGCGTTTGTCTTAGCAGGACCCGGGCCCTTCATTTTTCGCCTTCATAGAAAGCGCCTCATCGAAAAAACGATGGGGCCGCCGCAAGTTTTCCGTCGAACACAAGTCGGCAAATCTGCCGGAGGGACAAATTATGGCTAAACAAAGTGCTCAACACAAGCTGGATCGCGTCCGTCCGCCACGGGTGCAGATCACCTATGACGTTGAAGTGGGCGGCGCAATTGAAATCAAGGAATTGCCATTTGTCGTCGGCGTGCTCGGAGACTTTACCGGAAACCCGGAACAGCCGCTTCCCAAGCTTAAGGAACGGAAGTTCGTCGAAGTGAATCCTGACAATTTCGATACCGTGCTTGAAGGCATGAAGCCGCACCTGTCGTTTTCGGTCGAGAACAAGCTGAGCGACGAAGCCGATGCGCCCAACCTCAAGATCGACCTGAAGTTCAGGAAGATGGACGATTTTGAACCCGGCAATGTTGCCAAACAGGTGAAGCCGCTGAAGGAACTCCTGGATCTGCGCACCAGGCTCAGCGATCTGCGCGGATCGCTCCAGGGCAACGACAAGCTTGAGGAGTTGCTGCTGGAAGCCGTTGGCAACACGGAAAAGCTGGAAAAGCTCAAGGGCGAGATCGGAACAGGAGGAGAAAATGCCTGATACCGTACTGAACGAGCAAGCAGCTGCAGCGGCGGCAACGGTCGAATCCAGCGAGGCGAGTCTTCTCGAACAGATCGTCGAGCAGGGACGGTTCGGCGCGGAGGCTGCAGCCCGCGAGCGCGGCAAGGATCTGGTCAAGGAGTTTGTGGCGCAGGTCCTCGAAGGCTCGATGACCATCGCTAAAGACGCGGAGATGATGATCAATGCGCGCATTGCGCAGATTGACCACCTGCTCTCCATCCAGCTCAATGAGATCCTCCACCATCCCTCTTTCCAGAAGCTGGAAGGCTCATGGCGCGGCCTGAAGTATCTGATGGACAACAGCGAGACCGGAGTGGGTCTCAAGATCCGGGTGCTGAATACCACCAAGAAAGAGTTGCTGCGCGATATCGAAAAGGCGCCCGAGTTCGATCAGAGCGCCTTGTTCAAGAAGGTCTACGAGGAAGAGTATGGAGTCTTCGGCGGCGCACCGTTCGGAGCATTGATCGGCGACTTTGAATTCGGCAAGCATCCGGAAGACATGGCTTTGCTGGAAGGGGTTTCGCATATCGCCGCACAAGCGCACGCGCCGTTCCTCAGCGCCGCAGCTCCTGACCTGATGAACCTTGAGAGCTTCACATCGCTCGATGCTCCGCGCGATCTGGCCAAGATCTTCGACAGCACCGAGTATGCCAAGTGGAAGGGTTTCCGCCAGAGCGAAGACTCGCGTTACGTGGCATTGGCGCTGCCGCGCACGTTAGGGCGGCTTCCCTACGGCGCCGACACGAAGCCGATAGACGAGTTCCGCTACGAGGAGCACGTGGACGGCACCGACCACTCGAAGTACCTGTGGATGAATGCCGCATATGCGCTTGGGACGAAGATGACCCAGTCCTTCTCGCTGTATGGCATGTGCGTGGCTATGCGCGGCGTCGAAGGCGGCGGCCTGGTGGAAGGTTTGCCGACTCATACCTTCTCCACCGACGAAGGTGATATCGCACTGAAGTGTCCCACAGAGATTCCGATCACAGATCGCCGCGAAAAGGAACTGGCAGATCTTGGGTTTGTGCCCCTGGTGCACTGCAAGGGCACAGATTACGCTGCGTTTTTCAGCGTGCAATCGTGTCAAAAGGCAAAGACGTATGACAGCGATTCCGCCAATGCGAATGCCCGGCTCTCCACGCAGCTCCCGTACATCATGGCTGTCTCCCGGTTTGCGCATTATCTGAAGGCGATGATGCGCGACAAGATCGGCAGCTTTATGTCGCGCGAAGAGGCCGAGCGGTTCCTGAACCGCTGGATCACGAAGTATGTCACCCCAGACGATTCCGCTTCGCCAGCGACGAAAGCCGAGCGCCCACTGCGCGAAGCCCGCATCGATGTGAGCGAGGTTCCCGGAAAACCCGGCGTGTATCGCGCCGTAGCTTTCCTGCGTCCTCACTTCCAACTGGACGAACTCACCGTTTCTCTGCGCCTGGTTGCGGAGCTTCCTGCACCCGCAAAGTAGACGCAGTACGCCTGATTGTTACTGGGCGGCTGGATGCTCCTGCCGCCTGAAACCGTGCTGTAGTTGAGCCAAGGAGATTGCAATGGCAGTTAACGCGTATTTGATCATCGACGGCCGTCCTGGCCCCAGCACCAGCAAACAGAACGCCATCGATATTCTCTCGTTCAGCTTCGGAGCTACCCAGACCGCGGTAATTGGCGTAGGCTCCTCCGGCGGCGAAGCCCGCTCTGGCCGCGCGAACCTCCACGACGTCAGCATCATGAAGGTGGTGGACAAGACGTCTCCGCTGCTCTTTGACGATTGCGTGACGGGCAATTACCTGGCCACAGTCGATATCATCTACGACAAACCCATGGGCGATGACCAGCAGGACTATTACAAGATCCACATGGAAAACGCCCTGATTACCTCGATCCAGCACTCGGGCTCGTCGGAGAATCCAGTGGAATCGGTGAGCTTCGCCTACAGCAAGATCAAGGTGAGCTATAACCCCGAAGAAGGCGGCGCGCTCCAAGGCTTTATCGACAAGGGCTTTGACGTTTTGAAGCTCAAACCCTGGTAAAGGCGCTGGCAATGCCAACCGTACCCATCAGCGCAATCGAACTGTTCAAGGCAGGAAAGGTGCGAGAAAGCATCGAGGCGCTCACGGCTTACGTGCGCGACCACCCCTCCGATGTTGCCCAACGCACCTTCCTCTTTGAATTGCTGTGCTTTGCCGGCGAGTACGCGCGCGCGGAGAGGCAGCTTGCGGTGCTGGCGGACGGAAGTCCCGAAAGAGAAACTGGCGCGGTTGTGTACTACGCCGCACTGCACGCTGAGAAAACAAGACATGAAGTTTTCGCAAATCGCGAGTTTCCGCAGGGCTCGGCGCTGTGCCCACCCGGCGAACTGAATGGAAAGCCGTTCACGGATTTGCGCGATGCCCATCCCGCTATTGGAGCGCGGATGGAGGTTTTCGCAGCGGGCTCCTGCGTATGGCTTCCGTTTGAACACATCGCGTCCATTCAGATGGAACAGCCACAACGATTACGAGACACTCTTTGGGCGCCAGCGCTTGTGCAGGCGGCGCCGTCTTTCCGCGGGATGGATCTCGGCGAAGTCCTGATGCCGGCCATTTACCCGTTTTCCTGGGAGCAGCCGGAAGAGGAAGTCTGGCTGGGGCGCGTCACCGAGTGGTTTGCCGATGAGGAAGGCCGGGAATCTCCTGCCGGCCAGAAGACGTTGCTTGTAGACGGCGAGGAGTTTCCGTTCCTGGAACTCCGCTCGCTCACATTCCACCACGCCGATCCGGCGACAACCAATTGACCTATATGCAGCGCAGTTCGAAGATCTCTCACCATGCCAATCCGCGAAGACATTCTGGCTCCCATTCCCGGCGATAATCCGAGCGGCATTGATCTGCGCTACGACAACAAGCTCCTGGTCTTCGACAAGATCAAAGAGGCTCGCCGTCAGGACGACGATCTCGCCCAGGGCGCATGGCAGACCGAGCGCAAGACAGCCAATTGGCCAGTGGTCATGAAGTTGGCTCAGGATTCCATTGCGACGAGTTCGAAGGACCTGCAACTGGCAGCCTATCTGACCGAAGCTCTTCTGCAGACGGAGCGATTCCCCGGATTGCGCCAGGGTCTCGATCTCACCTTTCGAATGCTGACCGAATTCTGGGACACAGTTTATCCGGTTATCGAGGATGACGATCGCGAGCTTCGCGCCCGCCCCTTGGCATGGATCGGCTCCATGCTCGATCTTCCCCTTCGTTCCACGCCAATCGTGACTGCGGGTTACACGTTCATCGCGTACAAGGACTCACGCACAGTCGGCTACGAAGACCAGGTTAAGACCGACAAGGACCGCAAAGCGCGAAACACCATGCTGGAGAGCGGCAAGATTGCGCCGGAGGTGTTTGACAAGGCTTTTGCAGAGACACCGAAGGCCTTCTATGCGCAGACGGAGAAAGACCTCGACGCTTGCCTGGAAATTATCAGCAGAATGGACGCATTTTGCGACGAGAAACTCGAGGGCGACTCCCCTGGATTCGCAAAATTGAATAAGGCGCTGACCGAGGTTCGGCAGACGATTCATCAGCTTCTCGAAAAGAAGCGCGAAAAAGAGCCCGATCCGGTCGAGGAAGTTCCCGCAGAGGTTGCGGCTGAAGGGTCTTCATCCGCCGATCAGGGATCGGGAGCAACCGCGTCCGGCGCAGCATCTTCACTGGTGGCAGAGCCAGCCGACCGCCGGCAGGCGGTTGCGGCGGTCGTGGGCGCCGCTTCGTTTCTGCGCAAAAAGGAACCCTTCAGTCCTGCGCCCTATCTGCTTTTGCGCGGTCTGCGCTGGGGTGAGCTGCGCAGTGCCGAGCGCCTGGCTGACAGCCCCCTGCTCGAAGCTCCTCCCACTGAATTGCGCCAACAGATCAAGCGGCTTGCGATTGGGAAGAAATGGGCGGAACTTCTGGAGGCCGGCGAACAGGCTCTGGCGCAACCGGGCAGCCGCGCATGGCTCGATCTGCAGCGCCTCTCAGTGACGGCGTGCACGGCATTGGGAGACAGCCACAAGGCCATTGCAACCGCAATTACGACGGAACTGCGCGCGCTGCTCAACGATCTGCCTGACTTGCTTGATGCAACCCTTCTTGACGACACGCCCGCGGCAAATCCGGAAACGAAAGCGTGGCTCGAATCTCTCGGCTCATCGCCGCCGGCAGTGGCGCCTGAGAGCGAGGCAGAATCCTCCGGCCAGCCTTCGGCGCATTCCAACGGTGCGCCTCGCTGGCTTGCTCCGGCCATGGATCCGTATGCGCTGGCGAAAGACGCTCTGGCCTCCGGAAACGAAGAGAAGGCTTTCACACTGATGCGCAAGGCGATGACTCGCGAACGGTCGGGCCGCAGCCGGTTCCGGCGCACCATGCAAATGATCGAACTCGCCGTCACGGCGGGGAAAGACGAGATCGCGCAGCCATTGCTCGAGGACGTGGCCGCTGCAATCGAAGCACACAAGCTCGATGCCTGGGAGGACCCGGAACAAATGGCCGTTGATCTCGCCAAGCTCATGCGCTACAGCAAGAAAATTCAGGGCAGTTCTGCCGAAAAACAGAAGCTGTTTGAGCGGATCTGCCGGCTCGATCCAGTGAAAGCTCTCAATGTGGGGTAATCAATGCCGCGAGGTCTGGGTGAAACCACGATCACTCTATCGATCCTGGATCGATTAATTGACTATGAACCTGATAATCACCTGGAAAATCCGCTGAGCCGTAGCCAATCTGTTCGCGTGCTCAAGTCCTCTGTGCGCCGCGACCTGGAGTGGCTCTTGAATACCAGACGCATCGCCGATCCACCGGACGAGGCCCTGAAAGAAGTGAACCGTTCGGTCTACATGTATGGTCTTCCGGATCTTTCCACGCTCACCATGGAGGCGGCCGGCGATCGAAATCGCGTGGTACGGCAGATTACGGCCGCAATCACCAGCTTCGAGCCGCGCCTGACGAACGTGCGGTTGTCGCTGGTGGAAAGGCCGGATGCTTCCAAGAACGACGTGCGGCTGCGAATCGAGGCCATGCTGCGCATGGATCCGGTTCCGGAACCGATTTCATTTGACACCGTGATTGAGTTGAAGAGCGGCAAGTGCCATCTGAGCGGAGGCGATGATGCGCGATGAGCTGCTGCTCTACTACGAGCGCGAATTGGAATATTTGCGCAGATCTGCCACGCTCTTCGCTGAGAAGCATCCAAAAGTGGCTTCGCGCCTGGTGCTGGAGCCAACGAAGTGCGAAGATCCACATGTCGAGCGCCTGCTGGAAGCGTTCGCGCTGCTGGCTGCCCGCATCCATACCAAGCTCGACGACGAATTTCCTGAGATTACCGAAGGCTTGCTCAGCATTGTCTATCCGCAACTTGTGCGGCCCATCCCTTCCATGTCGATCGTGGAGTTTCAACTCGATACGGAAAAAGGAAAGCTTACGAGCGGATTGAAAATCGAGCGCAACTCATCGCTTTTTTCCAAGCCCGTGGGCGGAACGCCGTGCACGTTCCGCACCTGCTACGACACGACATTGTGGCCGATCACGGTGATGAATGCGGAGTGGTTGCCGACGAGCCAAATGAAGCCTCCTATCAAGGCCTCGGATGCGGCCTGGGCAATACGACTCGAACTGGCATGCGCGAAGGACGTCACCTTCGCCGGGCTTAAACCTGACAAGCTGCGCTTTTATCTGGATGGCGGAAGCGGGTTCGTGAACATCCTGTACGAACTGCTTTTCAGCCGTCTCGTACGCATACAGATCCGCGATCTCACGCCGAATTCGCATCGCTCGCCGGTTCTGTTGCCCGCATCGGCTCTGGCGCCTGTGGGCTTTGGCCCGAATGATGGCGTGCTGCCTTACTCTTCTCTCTCTTTTGCCGGACATCGTCTGCTGATGGAATACTTCGCGTTCCCAGAGAAGTTTTTCTTCATCGATCTGACGGGCCTCGAAGCCGTCGCAAACGCCGGATTCAAAGATGCAATCGAAGTCGTTTTCCTCATCTCGGATGTCGCTGATGCGGGCAAAGCACAGCGCCTTGAGTTGGAGCTCGGGCGAAAGACATTTCGCCTTGGGTGCTCTCCAGTGGCGAACCTGTTTTCGCAAGTGGCTGAACCTATCCAATTGAATCAGCGCCGCTCTGAGTACCCCGTCAATCCCGACGTGCGCAGGCCCTACTCCGTTGAGGTTTACTCCATTGACGAGGTCACGGCCATCAACGCGGCCAATCAGAAGATCACCACGTACGAGCCGTTCTACTCTCTCCGGCATTCTTCGCGGCATGGCGACCGCTCCTGTTTCTGGCTCGCGCGCAGACGGCCGTCGCCTCGCCCTAACGATGATGGCACCGATATATTTCTCTCGTTGCTTGACCTGTCGCTCGGCGAGGTAGACCCTGAAGCAACAGTTCTCTCGGTGCGCACCACCTGCACCAACCGGGATCTTCCTGCTCGCCTGCCGTTTGGAAACCAGGATAGTGATTTCGAGCTCGAAGGTGCAGCCGCAATGCGGCGGATTGTTGCGCTGCGCAAGCCGACGGCCCCGGTACGTCCGTCTCTTGGCAAGAGCGCCCTTTGGCGGCTCGTATCCCACCTGTCGCTCAATTACCTGTCGCTTGTCGAGGAAGGCAAAGATGCACTGCAGGAGATTTTGCGCCTTTACGACGTGGGCCGCACCGCCTACTCGCAAAACGTGATTCAAAGCATTTTGCGAATACAAAGCCGGCCGCACTTCACGCGGCTCGTGTCGGATCAGGGAATCAGCTTCGCGCGGGGAATCCGGATTGAAATGGAGCTCGATGAAGACCAGTTTTCAGGCAGCGGCGCCTTCCTTTTCGCGTCGGTCCTTGACCGCTTTTTCGGCCTGGCCGCGTCGCTGAACAGCTTTACACAGCTCAGCGTGACCACACCTCAGCGAAAGGAGGGCTTGTACGAATGGGAACCCAGGTCGGGTCGCCGGCTCTTGATCTAGAGCAAACACCGCTCGGCGCTGAAATCGTGAACCACGGACACTCGTTTGAGTTTTTTCAGGCGGTCGCCCTTCTCGAGCGCATGTGCGACGACAAGCGGCCGATCGGTGGATTCTCCAATCCTGCGGATGAAGCCATTCGCTTCCGGGTAAACCCGCGACTCGCGTTTCCAGCCAGCGAGATTCAGGAAGTGGAACTGACTGAATCAGGTTCGGCTTCCATGCAGGTCAATTTCATGGGGTTGTCGGGGCCCTCGGGAGTACTTCCGCACCCCTATAGCGAACTGATCCTCGAACGGCTGCGCGCAAAGGACAGGAGCCTGTCGGATTTTTTCGACCTCTTCAATCACCGCGCCATCTCGCTGTTCTACCGTGCATGGCAGAGATCGAGGCTGCAGGCATCCTACGGCGCCGGAGCGCGCGACTTTTTTAGTCAGTACCTTTGCGACCTTTTGGGACTCGGCACAGGCGAGCTTCGCGATCGGCAAGCTGTGGAAGACGAAGCGCTGATGCACTACCTGGCTCTTCTCGCGATGCAGTCCAGGTCCGCTGCTGCGCTGGAACAGATCCTTGCCGACTATTTTGAAGTGCCCATCGAAGTCCAGCAATTTACCGGATCGTGGCACCACATTGACACCAACACACAATGTGTCATGCATCCGGACAAGGATTCGCTGACAACGCAGCTGGGAACCGGTGCAGTTGTGGGCGATGCCGTCTGGGATCGCCAAAGTTGCGTTCGCATCCGCATTGGACCTGTGGGGATACAGAGGTACAACGATTTCCTGCCGGGAGCGAAGGGTTTTGCAGCCCTGCGCGCCATCACGCGATTCTTCGACAACGATTGTGTGGATTTTGAAGTGCAATTGGTTCTCGATGCTCGCGAAGTGCCGGGCGTTCAGCTCAACACGGACAGCGCTCACCCGGCTCGGCTGGGTTGGACGTCGTGGGCGGCAACAGCGCCGATGGCCACAAATCCCGAGGACGCAATTCTTGCATTGAGAGGTTGATATGGGAGTGAATCTAAAATCGCTTATCGGCAAACTGAACGATCAGACGCGCAGCGCGTTGGAAGCTGCCGCCGGTCTCTGCCTTTCTCGCACGCATTATGACATCGAGATCGAACACTTTCTCACCAAGCTGGTCGATTCCGCTTCAGGAGACTTCGCGGCGATCAGCAAGCACTTCGAGATTGATAAATCGCGATTGACTTCTGAGCTTGCTCGCAGCATGGATAAGCTCAAGTCCGGCAATGCACGCACCCCAGCAATCAGCCCCAGCGTCCTGAAGATGCTGACCACGGCGTGGACTCTCGGTTCGATTGATTTCAATGCCGGCCAGGTGCGGACGGGGTTCACTGTTCTGGCTCTCGTTTCTGACGAGGAGTTGGCCCGGCTCGTTCATGAAGTCAGCCGGGAATTGCAGAAGATCAATGCCGATGCGTTACGCAAGGACTTCGCGGGCATCGTTGCGCTCTCGCAGGAAACCACGACGAGCGGGATCGCAGCATCTGGCGCCGGTGAACCGGAAAGACGCGTCGGCACCAAGACGCCGAATCTCGACCAGTACACCGTTGACCTGACCGGCAATGCGCGCAAAGGCAAGATCGATCCGGTCCTCGGCCGCGATCACGAAATCCGGCAGATCATTGACATCCTCACTCGCAGGCGTCAGAACAATCCGATCCTCACCGGCGAAGCCGGCGTGGGAAAGACTGCCGTGGTGGAAGGCTTTGCTCTCCGTGTCGTGCAGGGCGATGTTCCACCGCCGCTGAAGAATGTTCATATCCGCACGCTTGATCTTGCCCTGCTTCAGGCTGGAGCAGGCGTCAAGGGCGAGTTCGAAAACCGGCTGAAGGGGCTCATTGAAGAAGTAAAGGCATCGCCAACGCCGATCATCCTCTTTATCGACGAAGCCCACACGATGATTGGAGCCGGCGGGCAGGCAGGACAAAACGATGCGGCCAACCTGCTCAAGCCAGCCCTGGCCCGCGGCGAACTGCGCACCATCGCCGCTACAACATGGTCGGAATACAAGAAGTACTTCGAAAAGGACGCTGCCCTGGCCCGGCGCTTCCAGGTTGTAAAGGTCGAAGAGCCATCGGAGCAGCAGTGCATGATTATGATGCGCGGGCTGGTTGCATCGCTCGAAAAGCACCACGACGTGCGCATCCTCGACGAAGCCGTCTTCGCCGGCGTTCGCCTCTCGCATCGCTATCTTGCCGGGCGGCAATTGCCCGACAAGGCAGTAAGCATCCTCGACACAGCCTGCGCCCGCCTGGCTCTTGGCCAGAGCGCAATTCCGCCGGCTATCGAAGATCTCACTCGGCAGATCGATGCACTCGAAGTACAGAAACGCATCCTTGAGCGGGAAGAGATTGTCGGCGCCGATCACCAGGAAAGGCTTGCTGAGATTGAAGGCCAGAAGGAGATCGCCGAACAGAAGCTTGGAACGCTTCAGGAACGCTGGCAGAAGGAACGCGATCTGGTGGCAAGAATCCGCGCGCTGCATCAGAAGCTGGAAGCAGCACGGACTGCGCCGGAACAAAAAGCCGGTGCAGCAACTTCTGCGCCCGTTGAACAGAACGGGCACGGCGCTGCAGCAGCGGAATCCACGCCTGCTGTCGCCGACGCAAATCCAAATGAGGCCAAGACCGAATTGCAGAACCTGGAAGCGGAGTTATCGGCGCTGCAAGGCGAAACCGGACTGATCCGTGTGAGTGTTGACGCACAGATCGTGGGCGAAGTGCTCTCCGGCTGGACGGGGATTCCCGCAGGCAAGATGCTGAAGGATGAAATCGCCACTATTCTGGCGCTGCAGGAACATCTGGGTCGGCGCGTCATTGGCCAACCCCATGCGATGGAAATGATCAGCCAGCGCGTGCAAACCTCGCGTGCTTCACTCGACGATCCCAACAAGCCTGTCGGAGTTTTCATGCTCGTCGGTCCCAGCGGCGTGGGAAAAACCGAAACCGCACTGGCGTTGAGCGACTTGCTCTATGGCGGAGAACACAACCTCATCACAATTAACATGTCGGAATTTCAGGAGCCTCATACCGTTTCCACGCTGAAGGGTTCGCCCCCGGGATACGTGGGTTACGGCGAAGGAGGCGTTCTGACTGAAGCGGTGCGCCGGCGTCCCTATTCTGTTGTCCTGCTGGACGAAGTGGAGAAGGCGCATCCGGATGTGCTGGAGCTCTTCTTCCAGGTGTTCGACAAAGGCATGATGGAGGATGGGGAAGGACGTGAAATCGACTTCAAGAACACCATCATCATTCTGACGACCAATGCCTGCACCGATCAGATGATGAAACTCACGGCCGACCCGGAAACCGCTCCGGGGCCGCGCGCGCTGACTGACGCACTCAAGCCGGAGTTGAACAAGATATTCAAGCCGGCTTTTCTCGGCCGCATGGTTCTCATTCCCTATTACCCGGTGCGCGACGAGGCACTGAAGCAGATTATTCGGCTGAAGCTCGGCAAGATTCAGCGCCGGCTCGCGGAAAATCACAAGATAACGCTCAGCTATGACGACGCTTTCCTCGAGGCAGTAGCCAGCCGCTGCACAGAGGTTGAGAGCGGCGCGCGCAACGTCGATAACATACTCACGAACACGCTGCTTCCCGATATTTCGCGCAAGATCCTTGAGGGCATGGCAGAAGGCGAAAGGATGAACGCCCTCCACGTGAGCGTGGGCGCAAACGGCGAGTTCAGTTACACCCAGCCCGGGAAACAGATCCTCGCAGCGACGATCTGAACGAAACGCGAAGGATTGAGCTATGGGCGGAGATCGCAAACCAGGACCTACAGGAGGCGACGCCCATCGTACGCTCCAAGTGTCGCATGGTGCGGCTCCGCCTCATAGCCAGGTGTATTCCAATCATCAGCACACTTCTCCTCATCCTGCCGGCTTCAAACCGCAGCCGGCGGCTACACCAGCCCGTGTCTCCCAGATCCAGCGCATCGTAGTTGTCTACAATCCCGATACGTCTCACGGGCAGATCTTCGCCGTCGCTCCAAACGGAACCATCCGGCTGCGCGGAGACGTTGTCGTGGGCGGCAAGGATACGCCCACTCCGACGGGGACCTTTCATGCCTCTTATTGGGAGGCAAACCACGTGTCCACCAGGTACGGTTCATTTGCAAACACCCCCTGGAGTCAGTCCCCGCTTGGCTTAGGCTTAAACGCCTTTGGTCCGTATCAGCTCCACCTCAAGGAATTGGAGAATCGCGGGGTTTATCTCCACGGCACAATGGGTCCTTCCTGGAACCCGTTCACGGCATTGAATTCTCTGCTCAGTTCCACTTCCCACGGCTGCGTCAGAATGTCCAATAAAGATGACATTGCTCTTCACGAACTAATGCCGCATCCGGGCGGAATTGAAGTGAAAATCAGCACCAAGCAGTCTGACATCCCTCAGGAACCGCACAAGCCATGAGGCGAAACATCGCAATCGCGTTTCTGATAAGCCAACTGCTCGGCGAACTCTTTGTGTGGATGGCGCCGCACCGTACCGGGCCGGAAGGCCCCTGGTTGTGGGTGGCAAGTGTCGTTCTGCTGTTACCCGGAAATCTCATCGCGTCCTGGATCATCGAAAAGTTTTTCTGGACCTCGGGATTGAGCTCCAGCCAGTTGCAGCTCCTTGAGGTGCTGTTCGAAGTTCCGATCAATGCGGCAGTCTGGACCGCCATCGCTCTGCCCTGGATCCGTCCTGGTACTCGCTTCGGCAGAAGGAATGCCGAGAATGCGGGAGGTTGATTGAAATCGGCGTTGCACCCGCGCTGAGGAAGGTTTGAAGGAACGATATGCCCTTATATACCCAAGAAGGCCGTCTTATTTCACTGACCACGTCGCTTGGCGATGACAAGCTTCTGCTGACCGGCTTCACCGGTCACGAAGCGATATCGCGCCTTTTCAGCTTCCATCTTACGGCGCTCTCTGAAGACGATAGCATCGACTTCACGTCCATCATCGGGACTAACGTAACCATCAACATCACTCAGCAAGATGACTCGAAGGGCTATCTCAACGGAATCGTGAGCCAGTTCGTCTGCACCGGAAAAGACAACGACATGGCGCAGTACGAACTTGAAGTGGTGCCCGCCCTGTGGACGCTCACACGCTACGCGGATTGCCGCATCTTCCACAACAAATCCGTCGACGAAATCATCAAAACCATCCTGAGTAACAGGTCGATCCAATTTCAACCCAGCCTCACGGGGACATATAACCCTATGGAGTACTGCGTCCAATACCGCGAGACGGATTTCAACTTCATCTCCCGGCTCATGGAACAGTTCGGCATCTTCTACTTCTTTCAACACCAGGATGGCCAGCACACGATGGTCCTGGCGGACAGCGCAAGTGCGTTCACGCAGTGTCCCGGTGGGGGTAAAGCCGGCTTCAACCTGGCCACGGGAGGTCTGGATGACTCCGACGTGGTGAACCAGTGGAGCATCGGCCAGGAACTGCGCAGCGGAAAATTCACACATACCGATTACAACTTCACCACATCCCAACTCAGCCTTCTCGCCTCGGAGTCCACCATTTACTCGGTCGGCGGAAACAGTGCCATGGAGATCTTCGACTTTCCCGGCCCTTATGGCAAGCCTTCCGACGGTTCGAACCTGGCCGAGATCCGCATGCAAGAAGAAGAGGCGGTTCACAAGATCGCGCACGGATCCAGCGTCTGCCGGTTCTTCGTTTCCGGCTTCAAATTTGACCTTGAGGACCACCCGATCGACGCCATGAACGGATCCTATCTGCTGACCGAGATTCAGCATGTCGCGTCGGTTTCGTCGACTTACGGAGAAACCGACAGCCCGGAGAATGATAGTTACTCCAATACCTTTGTCTGCATTCCTGCCGAGGTGGCCTTCCGGCCCGCACGCCTCACGCCCAAGCCATTTGTCCAGGGGCCGCAGACAGCCCAAGTTGTCGGCAAAAGCAGCGATCAGGACTCCGCAGACGATCAGTCCAGCGGGGGCGACGGCGAGGAGATCTGGGTGGATAAATGGGGGCGCGTTCTCGTCCAATTTCCGTGGGATCGAGCGAAGGCCACCTCCTGCTGGATGCGCGTTTCCCAGGATTGGGCAGGTGCGGGGTGGGGCATGTTCAGTGTTCCGCGCGTTGGCCAGGAGGTGATTGTCAGCTTTCTCGAAGGAGATCCCGACCGGCCCATCATTACCGGGCGGGTCTACAACGACGTGCAGACCGTTCCTTACACACTCCCTGATAACGGCACGCGCACAACCTTCAAGACTCGCAGTACCACCGGCGGAGGCGATGACAATTACAATGAACTGCGCTTTGAAGACAAGACGGGCAGCGAACAGATTTTCCTTCGCGGAGAAAAAGATTGCGATACCCGCATCAAGAACGACAGCCGCGAGTGGATTGGCAACAACCGGAGCCTGATCGTCACGCAGGACCAGATGGAGAAGGTCAGCGGTAATGTGCACCTGCAGGTGCAAGGGAACCAGAACGAAAAAATCACGGGCGACTGGAACAGCCAGGTCAGCGGAAATTTCAACCAGAAATCGAGTCAGGCCATTTCTATCCAGGCAGGCACGAACTTATACGAGAAGTCCGGACAGGTTTTTGCTCATGAAGCCGGCCAAACGATCCACCTCAAAGCCGGAATGACCATGGTCCTCGAGGCAGGTACAGAACTTTGTCTCAAAGTCGGAGGCAACTTTATCGACATCAACCCTGAGGGAGTCTCGATCGTCGGTACCATGGTAATGATTAATAGCGGCGGCGCGGCCGCTTCTGGTCCTGGCTCCAGCCCCACCGATCCCGCCGCTCCAACTGACCCGGACACGGCCGACGACGGATCCAAAGGCACGAAAATGAACTGAGCACCCCTGGAATTTGATGTCGGAATTTGCTGTCTAAATTTGTTATCTTGGAGACCGGTAATCGCCCATGAAACAGCTTCAGCCCGTCCTGTGGAGTAAGGGAACATTTCTGACGCCCCAGCATCTGCAGGTACAGGACAAGTTCCTGGAAGACAGCATGAACTTCCGTGTGCAGATGCTCAATTCCTGCGCATGGGGTTTCAATGAGCTGGTTCTCGACGAAGAACTGCTTGCCGAAGGGCAGTTCGCCGTCACACGCGCCTCCGGCATTTTTCCCGATGGCTTGCTGTTCGAATTTCCCGGGCCCGATCAACCGCCTCCCTCAAAATCGTTGCCGGAGTTCTTTGAGCCAGGCATCCGCGATCTCGAGATTTACCTGACCGTTCCCGATTACAAAGAAAAGGGCCTTAACGTCGCGGGTATTGGGCGCACCGCAACCTCGCGGTATCTCGCGGAGATCGCGACCGTCCGCGACGAAAACACCGGTTCCGGCGAAAAGCCCATTCAGATCGCGCGCAAGAACCTGCGTCTTCTGGTAGCGAACGAATCGCGAGAAGGCAGTTCCGCATTGCCCATCGCCAGGGTCGAGAAAACAGACACCGGCGGGTTCCGGCTCGATCCCCGATTTGTTCCGCCGCTGCTTGAAGTTCGCGCCAGTGAATATCTTCGCGGCCTGGTCAACAGCATACTGGAGATTCTTTCCGCCAAGAGCACACAGCTTTCGGGCTCGCGCCGTCAGAAAAATCTCAGCCTTGCGGACTTCACAACGTCAGATATCGCCAACTTCTGGCTCCTTTACACGGTGAACTCGAATATCCCCGTGCTTAATCACCTGCTCCTGGGCCAGCGGTGCCACCCGCAGGAACTTTTCTCCGCGCTTACCGGCCTGGGGGCTTCTCTCTGCACGTTTTCGCCGACGATTCGCCCGCGCGATCTTCCACTCTACGATCATTCCAATTTGAGTGGCGTCTTCAGCGATCTGGCTGAAAAGCTGCGCCTGCTGCTCGATACAGTTGTGCCTACGAATGTTGTTTCGCTGCCTCTTAAGAACACCAGCAACAGCATTTATGCCACGGCAATCGATCAGGACAAGTACCTTGCCAACACCCGCATGTATCTTGCCATCAGCGCGGACGCAAGCGACGACACCATCATCCGCCGCGTGCCGCAACTGGTGAAGGCCTGTTCGGCCACCCACATCGATCAGCTCATCAGCAACGCATTGCCGGGTATTGTTCTTACTTATATTCCCAATCCGCCCAGCGCCATCCCGGTTAAGATGAAGCACCAATACTTCAGCCTTAGCCAATCAGGAGCTGCCTGGGAGACTGTGCCGCGCGCCCGCAACTTCGCTGTCTACGTTCCCGCGGAAATTTCCAATCCGCAGATGGAATTGGTCATCTTGCTTCCGCAGACTGGCGGTGCACTATGAAAATGCTCACCAAGCCGGTCTGGTCAGAGGGCATGTATCTCGGTCCTCATCACTTTCAGTCGCAAAACCGGTACTTCGAAGACGCTCTCGACTTTGTAGTTGCCAGCCTGTGGCGCGATGCCAGCGGGTTTGCCGGCCTCCAATTGGATGAGGATGCACTGCGCAACGGAACCCTCTCGCTTGTCCATGCTCGAGGACTGTTTGCGGACGGCCTGGCGTTTGACTTTCCCGCGTCCGACGCGGTTCCTGAGTCTCGCGCCTTTGCGTCTTTGTTCTCTCCGGTTGCCGACCACCTGGACATGCACCTTGCCGTTCCCACGCTGGTGCGCGATGGGCAGAATACTTCCCTAACCTCGGGCAACGGGGTCACTCGCTATCGCTCATTCGAAGAGCTTCTTCCCGATCAGAACACCGGTCTCGACGAAAAACCCGTCCAGGTCGCCCGGAAGAACCTTCGCCTTCTCAGCGATGGCGAACTCTCCGACCGCTACAGCGGTCTGCCCGTGGCGCGTATTCTCCGTGACGGCACCGGGCGCTTCGAGCTGGACCGTGCATTCATTCCTCCTTGTCTTACGCTCAGGGCCAGCCCCACACTGCTCTCTTTACTGCACCGCCTGGTCGAGATTCTGGATGAAAAGAGCATTGTCTTCACCCAGGAACAGCAACAGCGTCACGGGGTCTTTCAGGCAGGCATGTCAGCCCGCCACGTTGCACAGTACTGGCTGCTGCACGCCATCAATTCCAACCTTCCCGCGCTCCGCGGTTCCCTGCTCTCGCAGCAGACGCATCCCCAGGAACTGTTTCGTGAAATGTCGCGCCTTGCAGGCGCACTTTGCACCTTCGGCCTGGAAGTTCATCCTCGCAATCTTCCCGTCTACAACCACTGGGATCTGGGCACTTGTTTCGCTGCGCTCGATGAGCACATCCGGCGGCATCTCGAAATCGTGCTGCCCTCAAAAGCCATCCGCATCCCTCTCGATCAGGTAGAATCCTTCCTTTTCACTGGCGCAGTCACCGACCAACGCTGCGTTGGCCCAAGCCGCTGGATTCTGGAGATTCAGTCTCCAATCAGCGAGGCGGATCTGATTACGAATGTTCCCAAGCTGACCAAGATCTGCTCTGCGCGGTTCGTTACGGAACTGATCAAGCGCTCGCTCCCGGGGCTCAAGCTCAATCATTTGGCTGCTCCTCCGGCGCAGATCGCGGCCCGTGTTGAAAGCCTCTACTTTTCGATCGATCGTCTCGGACCGTGCTGGGAGCACATTGTGCAGACCCGCCAGGTTGGCGTCTACGTGCCAGCGGAAATACCTGCGCCCCAGATCAGCCTCATCGTCCTGCTGGACGAGTAGCCGTGCCGCTCCGGATTCGCGTATTCGTCCCATGCGCTCGGCAGAGTTGCAACGGTTCTCAGAGTCGCGGGCAGTCGATAGCGTTTAGGGGATTCCCTGGGAAAATTGCGACTCGAAACGATGCGGAAACTTCGAAATTGTCCTAAGGCATGCTGAATGAGTGAGCATCCTGCGTGCCTGCTGCCACGCCGTGTCGGTCCCGGCCGAATTTCGACATTATCAACCAGCCTGGCATCTAATTCGAAATGCAGACTGAGACATACGTCCTTCCTAAAATTGAAGATCGATGCAGCGAATTGCAGAACTGGATCTTACACAACGCCCCACAATGCATGTACGAGGATAAGCAGCTGGTGGAAGGCAGCCAGGAGCGCGCGTACTGGGCTCATGGATACATGACCGCGCTCTACGATGTGCTACAGCTGTTTGCCAAGAACAACCTTCTGCCCCGCAACAGACGCGTCAATCGCAACAAGACACGTTACGCGGCCTGACGCAGGCTGTTTCGCGAGACACATGCGGCATGGAGCCGCTCGCAACGGAGCCTCTCTTCGCTGCTTAAAGAATTCTCCGCGCAATTAAAGATATCCGTCGTTCCGATGTTCGTCATTCTGGAGAATTGGGACAATTTGCCGGGTACCCCTACCCGTCATCTGTGAAATTAACTTTCGACAAGTGATTGAAAGTGCGCGACATTGAGGCGAAAAAGCATTAGAGTTTCGCGAATTTTCAAAAAAACATCTCTTTGGTTTCGATACGCCGAGTCGCGGCCGTGGCGGTGATGGTTCGTTTTCTTCATGGGCTCGATCTCCGGTGGGCGACGCGACGGTGCAGTTATTGTGCGCTAAAGAGGGCAAATTTCCTGCAAGGTTGGCTACGGCAAGGAGGGATTGCAAGCCACTGGCAACGGAAGACTTGCACGGAGGGTGGGACGAGACACTGCGGCGAGATCGATAAAAACGCCGGTGCGCGCTGAGGAGCCGCGCGCATCGTTCGCCGAACGGCAATACATGCCGGCGGCAGCTTGGACTGGCTTTCGTCTACCAGGGATCGGGGCCGTCCTTTGAAAAGGACTTTCCTGTGGGACCATCGTCATCGAGCAACGCGAGACGGGTTGCAGCGATGGCTCCAACTTCGACCATCTGGATTCCCGTGTTGTTGTTTAGGTCAGTCTTTGTGAATCCGGGGTCTGCCGAGTTTACTTTGATATTCGATTCGCGCAGTTCGTATGCGAGATGAACTGTGAGCATGTTCATAGCGGCCTTCGATGCGCTATAGCCGATGTACTTGGTGTTGTAGCTCGGCCACGAAGGATCGCTATTCAAGGTGAGCGACCCCAGCCCGCTGGAGACGTTCACGATGCGCGCTGACGGGGATTTGCGCAGCAGCGGCATCATGGCCTGGGCGACACGAAGCGCGCCGAAGAAGTTAGTATCGAAAGTCTTTTGTACCGCGCTCAGATCGGCGGCACTGGGCGGTCCGTCGCCGCGCTGGACGACGCCCGCGTTGTTCATGAGAATATCGAGGCGGCCGTAGCGGCTCTCAATTTCCTTTGCTGCAGCCGCTACGGAATCCTGACTGGTAACGTCGATCTCGACGAATTGAATGTCGGATAGTCCAGCCTGCTCGAGTTGCCGGATAGCTTCCAGACCTCGATCCTTGCTTCGCGCGCTCAGTAGCACCGTGCATCCGGCGTTGGCGAGATTGCGGCAGAGCTCAAGGCCGATGCCTTTGTTGCCGCCGGTAACTAATGCAATCTTCTTTGCTGTTGCCATAGATTTCATCTCCTCCTGGTGTTAAAGCGCCATACCGCCGGAAACTTCGATTCTCTGCCCATTGACCCAGCGATTGTCGTCCGAGAGAAGCGCTGCGATCATGGGGCCAATATCGTCGGGTACGCCGGCGCGGCCCAATGCCGTCATGTCGGCTACCGTCTTGTTGACCTGGGGATTGTCGCGCACCATGCCGCCGCTGAAGTCGGTCTGGATGGCGCCCGGTGCTACCACGTTCGCGGTGATCCTGCGTGGGCCGAGCTCTTTAGCCAAATAACGCGTGAGAACCTCGACTGCTCCTTTGGCAGCACCGTACGCGGAACTGCCGGGTATGGCGAAGCGGGCAAGCCCCGAAGAGATGTTTACGATGCGTCCGCCATCGTTAATAAGTGGAAGCAGCTTTTGCGTGAGGAAGTAGACGCCTTTGACGTGGACCTGGAAGACCTCGTCGAATTGGGCTTCAGTGGTTTCGGCAAAGCCGGCATGGAGTGCGTTGCCGGCGTTGTTCACAAGATAATCGAACCGGTCGCGGCCCCACTCCTTGAGCGTCTTGCGCACCTCGTTTACGAATGCATCGAAGACGTGGATGTCTCCAGTGTCGAGGCGAAAACCTGCGGCTTTATTCCCCATCGATTCCACTTCGCGAATGAGACTCTCTGCTTCTTGCTGATTCGCGCGGTAAGTGAAGAGAATGTCGACGTTGCGGCGCGCAAGATTGATGGCGGTGTTGCGGCCGAGACCGCGGCTTCCGCCGGTGATGATCGCGATTTTGTTCGCCATACTTTTGGCTCCTTTGCTGCTGTTCGTAGAGAAATTTCCTTGGTTGGATTCGCCCAATTGCACGAACGGTGCTGCCTCAGGGATGATCTTCTTCTTCCAATATTCAGGCGGCCTGGGGATAGCGCATTTTTTCGAGATCGGCAATCAGCCCTGGGCCGGTCGGCTGCCATCCCAACCTTTTCTTAGTGAGTTCGCTGGAGCCGACGAGATCCCAACCAGCAAAGACCGCAAGCGGGCCAAAATGGGCTGACGCCTGCTCCGGAGTGAGGGAGACAACGGGCACCTTCAAGCCTCGACCAATGGTCTCGGCAATCTCCCGTGCGGACACACCATCTTCAGCGACTGCGTTGTACCTTGCGCCAGGCTCTCCTTTTTCCAGCACCAGGCGGTAAAGGCGTGCGGCATCCTGAAGGTGCACCGCGGCCCAGCGATTCAGACCTTCGCCCACATATGCTGCTACACCTTTTTGGCGAGCTATTGCGATTGTGTAACTGACGAGGCCCTGCTTGACCGTATTGTGCACCTGGGGAAGGCGAACGACGGACGTGCGCACTCCGCGCTCCGCCAAGGCGAGGGCAGTCTGCTCGGATGCGCGGGGATATGAATCGGTAATGGG
>JASIJX010000497.1 GCA_030049955.1 Acidobacteriaceae bacterium | reverse complement strand
GCGGATGAAAGCCGCACGACCTGCGTTTGGCCAGGCGCAACCTCCAGGACGCAGAAGCTCTCCGTGATGCCGCCTGCGCGTGTGCGAGTCTGCGCGCGTGCGAGTTGTCCATCCGAAATAAGGCTTGCGGAGTTTCCTGGAAAGCCGGCGTGCCAGGTGAGCGTCGGGCCTGATTCATTCGACAGGGCCGTCTCTGTCTGGCCGTGATGACGAACTGAGATGATGTTGCCTCCGGCCGGAACATGATGAAGCGCAGCCCATACTGTTTTGCCTGTGAGCTGCGGAAAGGTTTCTACCGCCTGACCCTGCGCCAAAGGCCGGATCCCCATCAGTCCTGCACCCAGGTTTCCGATGACGGTGAAGGAAACCTCGGGATATTCACGGCGCTTGAGGTTTGGATCCATCATGGCCGTGAGCGCCGTGTAGCCGGCGGAGCTGCGGCCATATTGATAGAAGATATCGGGTAGATAGCTGCGGCCCTCGACTCCACCTATTACTCCGTGGATGGCGTCCTGATCGAGTTTCAGCCGGTCCTCTAGCGCGTTCAGCACGGCGTCGGTCTTGGGGCCGGGCTCAGGGATGCCGTAATAGAGCGGAAGCTCCAGCGTGCTGCGGCCTGTACTGTTCTGTATCTCCGGATGGAAATGCCGGTCTTCTCCAATGGCGGCAAAGTAGAGATGGCGAGAATTGTCCCACCACTTCTCGTTGTAAAGAGCCCGGAGGTTCTCAGACTTGCGTTCGTATTCTGCGGCGATTTCAGGTTTCGCGCATGCCCGCTGGATGGCCGCGAAGTCGCGATAGGCGGCGTACTGCGCTGCGACGAGATCGCCGCCTGTCTGGATCTGATTCTGCAGGTCCTCGTCATACGTGCCGATTCCCATATGGCCGTCGGCGCGCTGATGGGCTGGCAGTCCATTGTCGTCGCTATCCCAGGTGCGCACATAGTCGGAAACAGTTCGCCGGTAAAAGTTCAGGAATGGCTCGTCGAGATACGCGCTGTTGCGCGTCCACAGCCATTGCCGGTAGCAGGCGTCGAGCACATCGAAGTTGGCGGGCAGGTCATACCAGAAATTGGTGTCGCTTACGTAGTCCACCGGCGCAGGCTGGCCGTCGCGCGTGATCTCCCACCAGGTGCACCAGCGCTTCGACGCGGAGATGTTTGCGGCAAAGCGGCGCAGCATGTTTAGAGTGCGCGGGCCGAGGCCGAGAAACTGCGCGCCGGTGCTCATGTGCGAGACGTCGCGCATGCAAAATGCGTTGCGGCCCGGGAGAGCCGCTTCATACCAGGGGCCGATCGATCCGTCCTCTCTTGCGTAGACCAGTGCTTGCGCCTTTGCCCAGCGAAAGCCCGCGACGAGCGTACCGTCAGAAGAGTCGAACTCGAGGGCGGAGTGCGCTGGATTTGAATGCGGGTCGGCGCCGCGCAAACGGTGATAGGGTGCGCCAAATGCCCTGGAAGCCGGAACGGCTAAGACTGCGCTCGCCATGGCCCGGAGAAGTTGCCGCCTGGTCGGTTGCATTCTCGCCGGTTGCGGTTGATTGTCCATCAAATTGGGCAAGCTTCAGTCCTGGCAAAGCGGAAGGATTAGGAAGATACGGGCCTTGGGCTTATCCAATCTGGAATTGGATAAGCCCGATAAACACTGCTTCAGAACGACAGCACCATGCCGAGCTGGCCCTGACGTGGCAGAAAGTCGCTGGTGATCTTTCCAAAGTTTCCGTCCTGCACACCCGTGTCCGGCGTTTGCAGATTGACGTGGTTGAAAATGTTGAAGAATTGGGCCTGGAACTGTAGCCGAGTGGTCTCGGTCAGGTGGATCGCTTTCGCAAACGACATATCCCAACTCTGGTAGCGCGGCCCATACGCGTCGCCCTCCCCGACAGCGGCATTGCCGAAGACGAATCCCTGCGGCTGCGACCAGCAACCCGTGTCGAGCCAAGGAACTGTGCCCGCCTGATTATATTGGTTTGGATTGTCGGCCACCGAGCAGGTGTAATTGGCGCGCTGTCCGCTGTTTTGGCTCAGCAGGTCGCCCGAGCTTGCAGTTACCAGCAGGGGTGGGCCGGAACGGAACCAGGTGACGCCGCTGATCGTCCACCCGCCTACGATGGCGTCTTCAGCGGGAGAGATCGAGTTGGCGAACTTCTGCCCGCGGCCGAAGGGCAGCGCGTAGACGTAGGTAACGGTTAGGGTTTGCGGGAAGTTGGCGTGGTGCCAGCCCGCCGTATCCAGATATTGGTGCATGTCGTAGTTGTCGAGCTGGTTGCTGTAGTTGTCCATAAGCTTCGACCAGGTGTAGCCCCCGGTGAAGGTCAGGTTCGATCCGGCTCGCCGCTCGAAGACGAGCTCGCCAGCGTTGTAATGCGACTTGGCTCCGCTGTTGCGGAAATCGACGGTGGAGATGGACCCATTGTCTGCAGCGGTCCAGTTGGGGTTGCTCGGAAACGAGTAATACGGCTCACATTGGGGAAAAACGATGCCCAGTTGTGCAGCCGTCGGACCTGAGGTAAACGACGTGGGATTGCACTGGTTGAGCTGCCAGTCGTTATAGAGATAGGCGCCTTTCGTGCCCACGTATGCTGCATGAATGGTCATGTTCTCGCCAACCTGCCGCTCGATGCTGATGTTCCAATTGTCGGCTTGGCTCTGGCGGAAGTTGCTGGCCACATCGTAAACGCCAAAGCCGACCGGGGAAAAGATGAATCCGCCTGGCGTTGAGCTGACCGGCACGAGCGGCGTGTACGGACTTGCAGTGCCGGCGCTGCCGGGCGGCAGGCCGTTAGCCAGGATGAACGAACCGCATTGCGAATACTCGGCTGTTCCCGATCCGGTGTAGACGCCCTTCCCCGTGTAGAGAGTCGTGCAGTTGGACTGGGGTGCGGAGTTGTTTTCCTGCTCCAGCTCCGGGAAGTTACGCTCCAGCGTGCCGCCATCGGCGCCGAAGTTGCCGTTGAAGTAACTTACGCCGAATGCGCCGCGGAATGCCGTTTTGCCGCCATCGGGCGTATAGGCGAAACCGAGGCGAGGCGCGAGATTGCCATAATAGTTGTTCACATTGGGGCCGCGATTGCTGGACGAAGCCACCTGAATCTCACCGGCATTCGGGCCCGTAAGGACGAAGTTGCTCTGCAGGTTCTTCGTATCCGTATCGTGCGTGTAGATGTCGTAGCGGATGCCGAGGTTGAGAGTGAGCTTGTTAGTTAACCGAAAATCGTCCTGGGCGAACTCCCCGAATTCGTTTGTCCGCGTGTTGGGCCTGTCGAAGAAGTGGTCGCGGTCGACACCGTTCAGCGCGCCCACCAGGAAATCGGCGAGGGACGAGCCATTGGAGCCAGTGCCCGTATAATTGCCGCCGGCAGAGAACTGCCCACGCGGATCGTTCTGCGCGTTGAAGACGCGCGCCTGGATGGGATCGATCGAAATGCCAAACTTCAGGTTGTGGCGGCCATGCACAACCGAAAACGCGTCGTTGAGCTGGTAAATGTTGGAAACTCTGCCCGTCGTCTGCGGTAACCAGCCGCTGTCTCCGGTGCCCTCGAACCCGTTGAGGTTGACTTGAGCAATGCCGCTGGTATCAGGATAGGCAGCGATGTTTCCATTGGGAACGCCCAGAGTATTGTTCTCGTTCGGATACTGCGCGAACGCGGCGGTGAAGTCGGCGGTAGAGTAGCGGCTGTAGCCAAGGCGCAACTCGTTCATCATGGTGCCGTTGCGGCCGAAGGTGTGGTCCCAACCGAGAACGTCGTTGCTGAGCTGGTTAGTGTTTTCCCCATCGCCGCCATTCATGAAGGGGTTCGGGCTAGTGTCGGCGCCAAAAAACAACGGCTGGGTTTGGTTCCGGTTGCTATATCCGAAGCGGGCAAAGAATCGGTCGTTTTGCGAGAACGCCCAATCTACGCGAGCGTCTTCCTGCGGCATAGAGGCATCGTTTACGAGAATCTGGGTGGCATTGTTGAGTGACCCCGAAAGGTTGGGCAACGGCCACACCGAGGGGTTCAGGAAGGCCGCCGCAATGGGTGAGATGTCCGAGGCAGGAACTGTATCGTAGGTCCCGGTAACTGTAATCGCCGAGCTGGCCGTGCAAGGTTGCGGATTGGCCGCGCCGTTGGCTTTGGCGCTGTAGTAGCAGGCCATGGCGTTGGTGATCGGTCCGGCCCCGTTCGAGTCGAATCCAGAAAGATTGCCGGCGCGGGCCGCCGCGGTGGGCGCACTCTGCACGCCGGACGAGCCCGTGGCGAGTTTGAGCCATTGCAAATCCACTGCGAAAAACAGCTTGTCCCGGATAATCGGGCCGTCCACCTCGCCGCCGAACATGTTGTAGTGGAACGGCGGATTCACTTTGCTGAAGTAGTCGGCCTCGTTGAAGTCCGTGTTGCGGTTGAATTCAAAGAGCTGGCCGTGAAACCCATTGGTCCCGGACTTGGTCGCAATGTTGGAAACCTGCGCGCCGAAGGTGCCGTATTCCGCAGTCGGATCGCTGGTTTCGAGCTTCATTTCGCCAATAAAGTCGAAGGGAATCTGGAGCCCCATATATCCGTTCTCCAATTCCACGTCGCTTACGCCGTCTACGAGGTAGAGATTCGATTCGAATGGAAACCCGTTCGTTTCAGTGTAGGCACCTCCTCCTCCTCCGCCCGGCGCCGTCGTCGCCGCCGTGGACGAATCTTCGCCATTGCCGGCGCCCCATGCCGTTGGCGTGGATCCGGGAGCGAGTTGCATCAACATCTGCGGGCTTCTGCCGTTGACGGGCAGGTTATTGATTTGGGTCGAGTCGATCGTCGTGCCCAGGTCTGAGGTCGTCGTCTCCACCAGCGGGGTGGAGCCGGTGACCGTCACCTGCTGGCTCACGGTGCCGGGCGAGAGCGTCAGGTCTACGCGGGTTGACTGCTCCACCAGCACAACATTATGACGGGACACCGAGGTCCGGAAACCGGCCGCTTCGACAGTCACGCTGTACTGGCCTGGGTTCAGATTGGGAAAGGTGTAAAACCCCTGCTGCCCCGTGGTCGTTTTGTTGATTACATTCGTGCCTTCGTTCGTCAGCGTTACGTTGGCGTTCGGAATTACTGCGCCCGTTGCGTCCTGCACCATTCCCAGCAGGGTCCCCGTCACTGCCTGGCTCTGCGCGACCCTTCCAAAGGCGCAAAGCAGAATCAGCACAACGGCTGCCCATCGGATTGTCAATAGCCTCTCCATAAATAGCCTCCGAAACATTGCCTCGTCGGCTTTAGGCGCCAGATCAGCCTCTGCGAGAAGGTGACCATTTATACTCGCTCGCATTCGCGAGAGGACACCTCGACGCCCTCGACGGTGTCGAACATCTTTGGCGAAACAACCGTAAAAAGGCTAGTGACGGAAGGGTTACGCAGTTTTGAAACATTTTCCCGGCAGCCATCTGAGTCAGCTTTCTGAGCTTAAAGATGGACACGTTTCAGTGCGTTAACGGGGGATGTAACATTTCCGGGCGGGAAGGTTAAGCGCCCATAGGGGATGGGTTTAGATGTCCTGCACGAGGAATCGGCAGGGCAGAGGCCTGGCGGCCAACATGGGGCGCACCCATTTCTGGCCGCGGGCTTTATACTTGCTGCGAGTGATCTGAAGAAAATTGAAGAAAGGGTGTTGCTGACCGATTTGCTACGAACTCCTGTGCCGCGTTGGAGATGGGAAGATGCGGAACAAGTTTTTGGCGCTTGTCACGAAGTTTTGGCAAAGCCCGACAAGAGGTTTTGTTACGTGACACGACGAAATTGGCAGTGAGCAAAGAAAGAGAGAGGGAGAGGGCACGACATGGCCAAGAGCGTCAATAAAGTTATCCTGCTGGGCAATGTGGGCAAAGACCCCGAGATTCGCTCCACGCCAGGCGGCACCATGGTGGCCAATTTTACCCTTGCAACCAGCGACCGGCAGAAGGATGCGCAGGGCAACTGGCAGGATCGGACGGAGTGGCACAACCTTGTGGCCTTCGGCCGCACGGCCGAGATTGTCCGCGATTACGTGAAGAAAGGCACAAAGCTTTTCATCGAGGGCAAAATTCAGACGCGGAGCTGGGACGACAAGGAATCGGGCCAGAAGCGCTACCGCACGGAGATCATCGTGAACGACCTCTCGCTGCTCTCGGGCCGCGAAGAGGGCGCGGGCGGTTACAGCCGCGGAAGTTCATCCGGCAGCTCGTCGGGATACGATCAACGTACTCCCTCCGGATCCGATGATTTCGCGCAGGCTGCCGAGATTTCCGACGAAGATATTCCTTTTTGATCGCGCTTCAATGGAGCGCCAGGCCTATGGCTCGAGCTGTGCGAGTCGCCCCCAAAAGTTACTTTTTAGAACAAGCCACTCTAGCGACAAATCAAAGACGTTGCGAGGCTTCACCGCACAGACGAAGACCTGTCCGCAAGGTCGCGGGGCAGCGCGCCCGCGCCGCTACCGGTCGGCGAAGAACGCTTCCACGTCTGTAATCGTGTTAGTCGTGCGGTAGGGCGGCAGGCTGCCGAGAAACGTGCGGCCGTAGCGCTGCGTGCGGATGCGGGGGTCGAGCAGGACCAGCACGCCGCGGTCTTCGAGCGAGCGGATGAGCCGGCCGAAACCCTGCTTGAGCGTGAGCACCGCTTCGGGGACCTGGTAGTCGAAGAATGGCCGGCCGCCGGCTTCTTCAATGGCCTTCATGCGCGCCTGTACCACCGGGTCGCTGGGAACGGCAAAGGGCAGGCGATCGATGATGACGCAGCTCAACGCTTCGCCTTGCACGTCCACGCCCTGCCAGAAGCTTGCAGTGCCGAAGAGAACAGCGTTGGGCGTGGATCGGAACTCTTCGAGCAGCGCCTTGCGCGGCGCGTTGCCGTGTAGCAACAAGGGAAAGTCAAGCACGGGCAGCAGGCGTTCGTAGAGGTCGCGCATCTGGCTGTAGCTGGTGAACAGACAGAAGGCGCGGCCCTTGGAAATTTCGAGCACGCGGCGGATACACGATGCTGCCGCTACCGGGAACATGGCGTCGCGCGGGTCGGGCATCTCCGGTGGCAGGTAGAGCAGCGCCTGCTCGCCGTATTTAAAGTGCGACGGTACGACCAGCTCACGGGCTTCTGCCAGACCCAGCCGCCGGCGGATATGCTCGAAGCCGCCCTGCACGGTGAGCGTAGCCGAGGTAAGCACCACGGTGGGGATGCGCTCGAAGACGTGCTCGCGGAGAAGCTCGGAAACATCGATTGGCGTGGCTTGAAGGAAGGTCGTTCTCGCGCCGCCGCGTGAGCCAGCTCTTTGGTCTGGTGTTCCGGCGCGGCCACCGCGATGGGCGATTCCTCGTTGTTCGAGCCAGTAGACCATGTTGCTGGCGTTCGATTCGAGCACGAACTCGAGCTCGGTGCGCAGCCGCGCGGCGCGAGTTTTCAGTCCCTGCGCTTCGTCCACTTCGCTCAGCCGGTCGAGCTCCGCTTCCATCTGCCTGAGCGTGGCGCGCACGCCCAGGTAAAGGTCGCCGGAGGTTTCGAGGAATTCTTCACGGTTGGAGAACGGCTGGCGTCCTTCGCCGCTGGCAGGCAGCGCCGCAAACAGCATGCGTGCACGGTCTCGCAACTGCGGTATCAGGCCGATAGCGCCGGCTACGTCCTCCTTGCCGCGCAGCATGGTTTCGGTGTCCCGGGCCAGCTCCTCAAAGCGCACGTTGCTCACTGAAATGCCGAAGTAGCTCGATGCCACCTCCTCGAGTTCGTGCGCTTCGTCGAAGATGACGGCCGCAGCTTCGGGCAGCACGCCTGCGTCTGGCGCGGCGGCGGCCATCTCCTTTACGGCTGCATCGGCGAAAAACAGGTGGTGGTTGACGATTACGATGTCGGACTCGGCCGCGCGGCGGCGCATCTCGGTGATGAAGCAGCGGCGGTAGTCGGGGCATTCGCTTCCGATGCAGGCGTCGGCGCGGGCGTCGAGCTTCTGCCAGAGCGCGCTGGTCTCGGGCAGATCAGCCAGTTCGGCGCGGTCGCCTGTTTCGGTGATCTGCTCCCACTCGGCGATGCGCCGGTACTCGTCGATCTCTTCGAGGCCGGAAAGAATCGGCTGATTGCGCAGCGTGACCAGCTTGTGCCGGCACAGATAATTGGCGCGGCCCTTCATATAGCAGACGCGCAACTCGCCGAGGAGCGATTCGAGGAAGGGTATATCGCGGAAGAAGAGCTGGTCTTGCAGTGCTTTTGTGCCGGTGGAAACAATCACCCGCTGGCCTGTACGCAGGGCGGGCAGAAGGTAGGCCAGCGTCTTGCCCGTGCCGGTGCCGGCTTCGACGACCAGATGACGCCGCTCGGCCAGAGCACGTTCCACGGCTTTGGCCATTTCGAGCTGGCCGGGCCGGTATTCGTACGGCAGTGGCGAGCGGGCCAGCATGCCGCCGGGCGCGAAGAACTCGTGCAAGGTGGGCAGCGTGCGGCTTGAGAGATCGGCGGAGGGCATGGGCAGGGTTCTAGATGGTCGCTCTCTTCATTCTAGTGAGGCCGCCGACCTCTTGCTGCCGAAGCTGAACGCGGCTGGAAATGCGTCTGGGCAGGCGTCCGGCTGCTGCGGTCGCGGGACCTGGGCGAATCCCTCTTGCCTCTCAGGTTTTTGAGCGCCTATCCTGTTGCGGCGGCTGCGGAAGCTTGCGCGCGGCGCAATCGTTGGAATGCCAGGTCTGTAAAAATGGACAAGCGGGATTTTTTGAAAGGTAGCGGCGCGCTGGTGGTCGGAGGAGTTTTGTCGCGTATAGCTCACGGCGAGCAGGAGGCCGCGTTGCCGCGCACCAACTGGTCGGGAAATATCACGTACAGTACTGCACGGCTGCTTACCCCGGCGAGCATTGACGAGTTGCGGCAAACGGTGAAGTCTACGGCGCGGCTGCGCGTGCTGGGTGCACGGCACTCCTTCAACGCTATCGCCGACAGCAACTACGAGCAGGTTTCGCTCGAGCAGTTCGACTCGATCTCGCTCAATGAAACCCGCCGCACGGTCACAGTGGGCGGCGGCGTGACGTACAGCCAGCTTGCCCCGTGGCTCGATGCGCGCGGCTACGCGCTGCACAATCTGGCCTCGCTGCCCGGAATCACTGTGGCTGGCGCCTGCGCTACGGCCACGCACGGCTCGGGACTGCACAATGGCAACCTGGCGACCGCGGTTGCGGCACTCGAGATCATGAGAGCGGACGGCGAGGTCGTGCATCTCTCGCGCGAGCAGCATGGCGACGATTTCGCGGGCGCTGTTGTTGGCCTGGGCGCGGTGGGCGTGGTCACGCGAACGACGCTCGATGTGCAGCCAACGTACAAAGTGGCGCAGTCGGTGTATCAGAATCTTTCGTTCGATGAGCTGGGCCGGCACTTCAGCGAAATTTTTTCGAGCGGCTACAGCGTGAGCGTCTTCACGAACTGGCTGGAGCACAACGCCGAGCAGGTGTGGGTGAAACGGCGGCTTGCGCCCGGAGACAAAAACGAGTGGGCGCCGGAGCTGTTCGGGGCGAGGCTGGCGACCAGGAAGATGCATCCGCTGCCTGGACACTCGACTGAAAGCTGCACCGATCAGCTCGGCATTCCTGGGCCATGGTATGACCGTCTGCCGCATTTCCGCATCGGGCAGACGCCTTCGAGCGGGCAGGAGTTGCAGAGCGAGTACCTGGTGCCTTGGGATCGCGGCTTTGAGGCCGTTCTAGCCGTCGAAAAGCTGCGCGAGCATATTGCGCCGCATCTGTTCATCACCGAGCTGCGGACGATTGCTCCCGATCATCTGTGGATGAGCATGGCATACGAACGGCCATCACTGGCGATTCACTTTACCTGGAAGCCGGAATGGCCTGCAGTGCGCGCGGTTCTGCCGATGATCGAGGCCCAGCTTGCGCCGTTTGCGCCGCGGCCGCACTGGGGCAAGCTGTTCACGCTGCCGGCTGTGCAGCTTGATCCGCATTATCCGCGCGTAGTGGATTTCCGGGCGATCCTCAAGCGGTATGACCCGCAGGGGAAGTTCCGCAACCGGTTTGTTGAGTCGAATCTTTTCCTGCACCCATCTCCACAGTCCACTCTTTAGACCAATGTTGCCTGGGCTGCTTCGCGGATAATGTCTGCGACCTTGTCAGGCGCAGTCAGTAGCGGCGTGTGGTCGACAGCAAATGACCGGATCGTCGCTTTCATGCGCTCCGCCATAAAACGC
>JASIJX010000496.1 GCA_030049955.1 Acidobacteriaceae bacterium | reverse complement strand
GTCGATAGCTGGCTCATCTGGAACCTGACCGGCGGCAAGCGCCACGTGACGGACGTGACCAACGCCTCGCGCACGCTGCTCTTCAACATCGTGAAGGGCGAGTGGGACGCGGAGATGCTGCGCCTGTTCGACATTCCTGCCAGCGTTCTGCCCGAAGTTGCGTGGTCGAGCGAACGCGTTGGCGAGGCGAGTGGAACGCGCGAGCTCGACGGCATCCCAATTGCCGGCATCGCCGGCGACCAGCAGGCCGCGCTCTTTGGCCAGCTTTGCTGGAGTGCGGGCGAGGCCAAGAATACCTACGGCACAGGCTGTTTTCTGTTGCAGAATGTGGGGACGGAGTTTGTTCGCTCCAAGCACCGGCTAATTACTACCATTGCGGCCAGCGCGCACAAGCGTCTCGAATACGCATTGGAAGGCAGCATCTTTATTGGCGGCGCAGTGGTGCAGTGGCTGCGTGACAACCTCAGGCTTATCGACGCGTCGGCTGAAGTTGAGTCGCTTGCGCGGGGCGTGCCGGACTCGGGCGGCGTGGTGTTTGTGCCGGCGTTTGTGGGCCTGGGCGCGCCGCACTGGGACGCGCACGCCTCCGGCACGATTATCGGCCTGCGCCGCGACACCACAACAGGGCACATTGCACGCGCTGCGCTTGAGGCCATCGCTTTCCAGGTGGCCGACGTTCTGGAAGCAGTTCACAATGAAACAGGCGCGCCGCTCAATGCGCTGCGCGTCGATGGCGGCGCCGCGGTGAACGACCTGTTGATGCAGTTCCAGGCCGATGTGCTGGGTGTGCCGGTGGTGCGGCCGCAGGTGACAGAGACGACGGCGCTGGGCGCTGCGTACCTGGCGGGACTTGCCACAGGTTTTTGGGGCAGCCCGGAGGACCTGCGCACGCGCCGCAAAGGTGATACGCGTTTTGAGCCGAAGATGGGTGCAGGCCGGCGGCGCGAACTGCGCGACTGCTGGCGCCGTGCTGTGGAGCGGGCGAAGAGCTGGACGGCGTAGCGCGGGAACTCTGCGCAGCTTTTTCGCCGCATCAGCCGGTGGTATGCTGTTGCCTCAAAAATCTGGCGAGGAGCTGCGGCATTGAAATCCATCTGGCAGCGCACAGGCGCGACTGGTCTGATTTGTGTCCTTGCGGCAGCCATGGCGGCAGCGCAGGCCACATCTCTCGAATCCTGTACGCTCGATCCGCCGTCCTTCACTACCAGCGCGCCGAACATCTTCAACGACCAGCAGGAACAGGATCTCGGCGATGCTCTTGCCGAGTACTTCGAATCAGACATGCGCATTGCTGCGCCGGCGGACGATGACCAGCTCACAAAAATTGGCGAGCGGCTGCTCGCCAATTTGCCGCCCACGGGAATCCATTACCGGTTTCGCGTCTACGATTCGGGCGAGATCAACGGATTTTCAATCGGCGGCGGTCGCGTGTATATCAGCCGCAAGCTCATTGCCTCAGTAAATAACGAGGACGAGCTCGCAGGCGTGCTGGCTCACGAGATTGGCCATCTTTCGACGCACCAGACTGCAATCGAGATGACGCGTCTGTTTAAAATACGCCTGGGCGTGACGCAGGTCGGCGATCGAGCCGACGTCTTTGCAAAGGTGCATCGGTTCATGAGCACGCCGGCGAAGGACGACGAGCGGGAAGAGAGCGAGGTAAAGGACGAACTGGTTGCCGACCATGTTGCGCTTTACGCCATGTTGCGCGCCGGCTACGCGCCCGAAAGCTTTGCCGCGTACATGAACGCGAGCATGATGAACAAAGGCAAGACCGGCAACTGGTTCACCGATGTTTTCGGCCTCACCCATGACGCAAGCAAACGCTATCGCGAGGCAACCAGGCTGATTGACGAACTGCCGGCAGGCTGCCGCGGAAAACAGCCTCAAGCCAGCCAGGTTTTTCTGGCCTGGCAGAAGAAGCTGGTGGAAGAACGCGTAGAGCTGACCACCCAAGGAGTGGTTGACGACCGGCCATTGAAGCTGGGCGATCCGCTGCGGCCAAGTCCATGGCGTATCCGCTTCAGCCCTGACGGCAACTACGTCCTGATGCAGGATGAGGGCAGCATCACCTTGGCCGGCGTAAAACCTCCGCGATACCTGTTCCGCATTGATGCTCCTGACGTCCAGGCCGCGAAGTTCACGCCCGACTCGCAGGAGATCGTGTTTAACGACGATCAACTGCGCGTGGAGCGATGGAGCATCGCCGGCGCCAAGCGCATCGAAGTAAAGGAAATGGTCGTCTACGACGGCTGCTCGCAATCGCTGCTTTCTCCCGATGGCCGAACCCTGGTCTGCGCAAAAGTCGATGTCGACCGCAATCCTCCGCGCATTGGGCTGCGCATTTTCGACGTTGCAAGCGGGAACGTGCTCTATGAGAAGCCAAGCTTTTTCGAGTTGAACGCCATGTCTTCGTACATGGCCTATCTTTCCTTCTTCACGGACGCAATCACCGGAGCTGACATGGTGACCATGTTGAACAGCCCGGACGGAAAGTATCTGCTCGCGGCAGCCGGGCATAGCGTTATGGCCTACGATTTTGAATCGCGGCAGCCCATCCAGCTCGGCGGCAAGCTCAAAGGCCTTGTTCAATCGCGAATGAATTTCGTCGGACCGGACAAGCTGTTTGTCATCGATTGGGATACGGACAAAGGTCTGCACCCGGCGCGGATGCTGAGCTTTCCGGATGGAAAGTTGCTGAACGAGTCGAAGGTTGGCGACCAGGTTCCGGGGTCGGTCACTCAAGGAGAGCTGCTTAGCGTGTCGCCCTTGAAGGACTATCCAGTGGGTCTCTACGATCCGGTCGCTGCCAAACTCGTTTTCGCCTGGGAATTTCCGGCTATCGATGCCTGGAACAAGAGAATTGCCGCAGAGGATGCAAACGGCGGGCTCTTTCTGAGCGCACTGGATTCGAAGGATACTGTGCACTTGCCGCTGCCGCTCGGCCCGCTGCCCTCACCGCAGGCAGGCGAATTTTCACCCGATGGCAGGTATCTGGCCGTTTCGCTGCGCGGCCGCTCAGAAGTCTGGGACCTTGCAACAGGTGCGCAGGTCCGACTGATGCGCCCGCTCCGCGACGTCTGGATTGACGACCAGGACCGACTTTTTGGCCAGTTCCCCAAATACATGAATCGCGATCCGGCAGACATTGAGCTGGATCTGAAGGCGCAACGGACAAAGGATCTGGGAAAGTTCGATAGCGGCGACTTGCTGTACCGCAACCTGCAAATCAGCTTCAAGCCGATGGGCAGTGACAAAGCGACCAATCGCCATGTGACGCTCGAAGTGAAGAACATGGAGACGCAGGCTGTGGCGTGGTCGCGCGATTACCCTGGATATCGCCCCGTCTGCTGGCCCGCTGAAGATGATCGTCTGGTGCTCGGCTGGGACTTGAGCAGCGACACTGCCAAGTCCGAGCTCAAGGACAACCCTAAGCTTCAGCAATTGGCGGCTTTATTCAAGGACCACAAAAAAGGTCTGCTGATCGAAACCGTGACGCCTGAAACCGGCGCGCCGCTTCAGCAGGTGGTGCTTCCTGAAATCGATTTGTCGCACGGCTGGGACGACGAGCGGTTTGCCCAGGTCTCCGGCGAATTCGTGCTGGTGCGCGGCGAGCACAACAATACCGTAATCTACCGGCTGGACACGGGAGCAAAGATCGGCGAGTTCTTCGGCGAACCGCTGGCCACAGATGCGGGAACCGGCTTGATCGCAGCCACCAATCGCGAAGACGAAATCCTGCTGGTAAATGAAAAAACAGGAACTGAGATCGAGCGATTTACACTCGGCTCTCCGCTGCGGCTGGCGCGCATCATCGCCAGCCAGAAGCAGCTTTTGGTGCTGACAGCCGATCAGGTGGTGCACCGGATTCCGCTGCCAGGCAGCGCACCGGCTCTTGAACATCCGGCAACAGCCGCTACGCCAACTCCAGTTCGATCTTCTTCGTCGCTGCATCCAGCTTCGTGATCCTGAAGCTGCGCACCTGACCTTCGGCAAGCGGCTCAGGCTGCGCAGCCGCCGCCGGAGCGTTGCCTTTCCAGCGGGCCGAGAGCATGGACGTAAGGCTGGAAAGATCGGCCTTGGTGGCCGATGCTGCTTCAGCCCCCGAAGGCGCTCCGCCGGTGCGGCCAGCGCCCACGCGGCAGGCGCCACGGATCCCTTCACCCAATTCGATGACAGCGCCCGTACCGGTTAGCTCGACCACGCGGCCGCTTACCGTGTCGCCCGGCTTGCGCTCGGCGAGGAATTCGTCGAGGCCGGTGGGAATGAGCTGCTTGATTGAGAGCTTCATTTGCCGCTTTTCGGAGTCGATGGCGAGAACCAGCGCCTTGACGCGCTGGCCCACGCGCAGCACGTCGCTCGGGTGATTCAGCCGCCGGTCAGGCACGATTTCGCTGATGTGTACCAGGCCCTCGACGCCTTCCGTTGCTTCGATAAATGCGCCGAAGGGCATGATCTTCGTCACTGGTCCCTCGATCTGCGAGCCGGTGGGGAAGTTGCGTGCGGCTTCGAGCCACGGATCAGCTAGAGTTTGTTTCAGGCCGAGCGCGATGCGCCGCTCTTCAGGTTTGATGGAGAGCACTACCGCGTCCACGCGATCGCCCGGTTTGAGCAGGTCCGAGGGATGCCGCACCTTTTTGGCCCATGACATCTCGGAGATGTGGATCATGCCCTCGACGCCCGGCTCCAGTTCCACGAACGCGCCGAAATCCGTCAGCCGCGTCACAGATCCCGTCACGCGCTGGCCCGTCAGGTAGCGCGCAGGCGCCGTCTCCCACGGTTCCGGCTGGAGTTGTTTCAGACCGAGCGAAATCTTCTTGGTTGCGGGATCGATTTTGAGGATGCGCACCTGAATCTGCTGGCCAACCGAAAGCGCGTCCTCGGGCTTGGCCACGCGGCTCCAGGAGATGTCGCTGACGTGCAGAAGACCGTCTACACCGCCGATATCGACAAATGCGCCGTAGGGCGCGAGCGACCGCACGGTTCCGCTGACGGTCTGGCCCTCCTCCAATGCGGCGCGGCGGTTCTCGAGCGCTGCTCGCGCCTGCTCCTCAAGCACCACGCGGCGGTCAACCACCACGTCTTCATCGGCCACGTCAAGCTTGGTGATGCGGCACTGAATCTGCTGGCCGATGAGCGCTTCCATCTCCGCCGCATCGCGTGCACCTGAGCGCGATGCCGGCATAAAGGCGCGCACGCCGATATCGACGCTCAATCCGCCCTTTATGACCGCCGTCACCGTGCCGGCGACGGCCAGCTTTTCCGCAAACGCCGTCTCCAGCGCCGACCAGTCCCTGGGCTGCGCTACGCGATGCCGCGAGAGCTGGTAATAGCCGTCTTCGGTGCGGCCAGTGATCGAAACTGGGAAGCGGTCGCCGGCCTTTACGCCTTCGGCATTGTTGGGGAACGTGGAACGTAGAAGCACGCCCTCGATCTTGTAGCCCACGTCGACAAACACCTGCTCGACTGAGAGCGAGACCACAGTGCCTTCGAGCTGCTTTGCTCCGGTTTGTGTTTCGGCGCGATGCGTGTGCGTGGATTCATACTCGCGGAGCACATCGGCGAAAGAAGCGGACGGCTCTTCAACGGCGGGCTGCACTTCGGCCGGTGTTTCAACCTTCGGCTGAGCGGGTTCCGGCGTGGCAGGCGTGACTTCGGTGGAAGGCTGCTCGGGTGAGGGGGTGGGTTGGCCGGGCGTGGGTGCGTCGGGCTTCAATTCGTCGGGCTTTAATTCGTCGCTCATGCGGGTCCAATTCAATTTTCCCACGGCGGAGAGAACCGCTTCAGCCAGCGTCCGTGTCAACAGCACCCGGGGCAAACGGCCATTCCCGCCGCTTGACTGCCCGCAGCAGATAGAGAACTGTTCCCGTCGCTACGATCAGAGCTGCAAAGAACAGCTCCCGCTCGAAGGCCGGACGTGCGAACAGAACGTAAACAAACCCGGCGATGGCGACGAGCACCGGCCAGGGATAGAGCCATACGCGAAACGGCCGGTTCATCTGGGGCTGCGTACGCCGCAGCACAATCAGGCCCACATGCTGCAGTAGAAACTGCAGCAGGATGCGGATGACGACCAGCGCGGCCAGCAGGTCGACGAGCTGGAATACGCAAAAGATAGTCGCCACCGCGCCCAGCACCAGCAGCGAAACGTTCGGGAACCGGTGCCGCGGATGCACCCGCGCGAAGACTCGAAAATAGTTGCCGTCG
>JASIJX010000060.1 GCA_030049955.1 Acidobacteriaceae bacterium | reverse complement strand
TGTCAACCGCCGAGGTCAGCAGCTTGTGAATCACCGGAGCGATTCTCTTTTTTGTAAAGGCCGCCGTCTCCAGCGCCTCCTGCACGCCCCGGCCCTTGATCAGGTCCAGCACCAGCCGCGCCTTCTGCGGCGACACGTGCTGGTACCTCGCTGACGCCCGGTACTCTCTTGTCTCGACTGCCATCTCTCGGTTCCTCAAACTTCAGCTACAGCTTTCGAGCTGTTTTTCTCAATGCGCCTTGGCCGCAGCTTCCGCAGGCTTGGCGCCGCCGGTGTGGCCCTTGAACGTGCGGGTGGGCGCGAATTCGCCCAGCTTGTGCCCCACCATGTTCTCGGTCACATACACCGGAACGAACTTCTTGCCGTTGTGCACCGCGATCGTGTGCCCCACAAACTCGGGGAAGATCGTCGATCGGCGCGACCAGGTCTTCACGACCTTCTTCTCGTTGGCCTGGTTCATGCCCTCGACCTTCACCATCAGGTGCGTGTCGACAAACGGCCCTTTCTTCGTGGAACGTGCCATAAAAACCAGCTCCTAGCTTTTACTTCGTCCTGCGGCTCACGATGAACGTGTCGGTCCGCTTGTTGTTGCGCGTTTTGTATCCGCGAGTCGGCTGGCCCCATGGCGTCACCGGATGGCGTCCGCCCGAGGTCTTGCCCTCGCCGCCGCCGTGCGGGTGATCAACGGGGTTCATCGAAACGCCGCGGTTGGTCGGCCGGATGCCCATCCAGCGCTTGCGGCCGGCCTTGCCGATCGAAACGTTCTCGTGATCGGTGTTGCCCACCTGGCCCACCGTCGCCATGCACTCGGCCAGCACGCGGCGGGTTTCGCCGGAGGGTAGCTTGAGCAGTGCGTAATCGCCTTCCTTGGCCACCAGCTGCGCCTGCGCGCCCGCCGAGCGGGCCATCTGCGCGCCCTTGCCAGGTCTCAGCTCGATGGCGTGCACCGTCGTGCCGGCAGGAATGTTCTTGAGCGGCAAAGCATTGCCCACCAGGATGTCAGCATCCGGGCCCGACATCACCTTCGCGCCAACCTTCAGCCCCACCGGCTGCAGGATATAGCGCTTCTCGCCGTCGGCATAGTTCACCAAAGCTATGCGAGCTGACCGGTTCGGATCGTATTCGATCGTCGCCACCTTCCCGGGCACGCCGTACTTCTCGCGCTTGAAGTCGATCAGGCGGATCTTCTGCTTGTGCCCGCCGCCGTGATGGCGGATGGTCAGGTCGCCCGCGTTGCGCCGGCCACCGGTACGCTTGCGCGTCGTCACCAGCGGCTTATGCGGCTTGTCTGCGGTCAAATCATCGGTCGCCAGCGACGTCTGGAAGCGCAGCGTCGGCGTTATCGGTCTGTATGTCTTGATTGCCATCGTCGTTTTCCTTGATGAACCAGCTTCTAGCCTCTAGCTCCCAGCTTCCAGCTCATCGTGCTCCAGCAGAACCTCTGCGATTGCGAGAACCTTGACTGTTCCCTGTTCCCTGGTCCCTATTCCCTGCTCTTACAGGTTGCTCACATATTCCGGCAGCTTTTCGCCGGCCTTCAGCTTCACGTAGGCCTTCTTCCAGTCCGGCCGATAGCCGGCATAACGTCCGCGGCGGCGTTCCTTGCCCGCCACATTGGCAGTGCGCACTGCAGCCACCTTTACCTTGAAGAGCGCCTCCACGGCCTGCTTCACTTCGGTCTTGGTCGCCTCGGGGGAAACGTCAAAAACCAGCGTCCCCTCGGTCTCCTTCACGCCCAGCCCCTTCTCGGTGATCAGCGGGCGGCGGATTACGGTATATGTCGTCGGCATTTAAGCGGCCTCCTTTGCATTCCCCGAAAGGGCGGCCTTACGGCCCGAAGCACGCTTTGACACCGTCTTTTGCAGCGCCTCCGTCAGTTGCTCGATTGCGGCCCGCGAAAAGATCGCCCGGTCGTATCGCAGCAGATCGTACGGGTGCACCTCGTTGTTCAGCACCAGCTCCACGCCCTGGAGGTTGCGCGCTCCGCGCAGCAGACCCTGGCTCAGCGCCTTGCCGTTTTCAACCAGCAGCGCCGTGCGCGTCACGCCCAGTTTGCCGAGCGCCTGGAAGTAGAGCTTGGTCTTGGCTTCCTTGATCTCGAGCGAGTCGACAACCGTGAGCTTGCCGTCGGCGAGCTTGGCAGCCAGCGCCGAGCGCAGCGCGCCCAGCAGCTTCTTGCGCGGGAAAGCATACTCATAGCTGCGCGGCTGCGGTCCGTGCACTGTACCGCCATGCCTCCAAAGAGGCGAGCGAACCGAACCCACACGCGCGCGGCCCGTGCCCTTCTGCTTCCACAGCTTCTTGCCCGAGCCGGCCACCAGCTTGCGGTTCTTGGTGGCGTGCGTGCCCTGGCGCTGCGAAGCGCGATAGTGCTTGACCGCCTCCCACAGCAGGGCCTCGTTCACTTGGCTCGACGCAAATACCGCGTCGGCCAGCTCCATCGAGCCCACCTTCTCGCCGTTCAGATTCAAAACGTCTACGTTTGCCATCGTCTTCTTCCTGCAAGCTGACAGCTAACAGCCGCCAGCCTCCCCTGCATATAGTTCATGCGATCATCTGATCGCCTCAGTCCACAAGCTGTCAGCTGTTTGCTGTCGGCTGTGAACTGTCATTTCCTCTTCGCCGTCGCCTTCTTCGAAGCCTTCAGCGGGTCAACCGTGGTCGAGCCGGCGAATCCGCGACGCTCGCGCGGCGGAGCCTTGGCCTTCGAGATCAACACATACCCATCCCGCGGTCCCGGTACGGCGCCTTCGACCATCAGCAGGTTTTCATCAATGTCAATGCCACGGATGCGCAAATTGCGCACCGTCACCTGATCGGTGCCAAAGTGGCCCGGCATACGCTGGCCCGGAAAAACGCGCGACGGGAAGCTCGAGGCGCCGATCGATCCCTGCACCTGGAACATGTGGCCGTGCGACTTTGGGCCGCCGCCGAACTTGTGGCGGCGAACCACGCCAGCAAATCCGCGTCCCTTCGAAGTACCGATCACATCGACGAACTTCGCATCGGCAAAGATATCCACCAGCACGCGGTCGCCGGCCTTCACGCCGTCGGAACCATCGGCCGCGGCCCCACTTTCGATATCGACCTCGCGCAGCATCTTCACCGGCGGAGCCTCGGTCTTGGCCAGGTGGCCTGCCTCGCCCTTCGACATCCGCGAAGCCTTCACGAACTCGACTAGGCCAATCTGCGCTGCCTCGTAGCCGTCTTTGGCCGCCGTCTTTAACTGCGTCACCACGCAGGGGCCGGCCTGCAGCACCGTGATGGGGTGCACGTCGCCCTTCTCGTCGAAGACCTGCGTCATGCCGATCTTTTT
>JASIJX010000010.1 GCA_030049955.1 Acidobacteriaceae bacterium | reverse complement strand
GGGCGGGCGTAATTGGCTGTCTGCCGCAGATCGCTATTGCGAAAGGAGTTACGCGCAGATTCGTCTCGGTGGAGGAGTTGCGCGATAAGCCGCAGAGCGATTTGCGCTACAGGCGGCAGATGAGCAGCTCGCGCTCGTAGATCATTTCGGGCGGGAGGTGGGCGTGGAGCTCTAAGAAAAGCTCTTCGTGGTTCATTACTTCTTTGCGCCAGGCCTTGCGGTCGACTTCCTGCAGCTTGTCGAATTTTTCCTGCGGGAAGTTGAGGCCCTTCCAGTGGATGTCTTCGTAGTAGGGTGTCCAGCCGATGGGGGTTTCGCGGGCGAGAGCGCGGCCGTGGACGCGATCGACGATCCACTTGAGGATGCGCATGTTCTCGGAGAATCCGGGCCAGAGGAATTTGCCATTCTCGTCTTTGCGGAACCAGTTGACGTGAAAGACGCGCGGGGTGAAAGGCAGGTTGCGCTGCATCTTGAGCCAGTGGCGGAAGTAATCGCCCATGTGGTAGCCGCAGAAGGGCAGCATGGCCATGGGGTCGCGGCGGACCTGGCCGTTAGCGCCGGCCACGGCTGCGGTGGTTTCAGAGCCCATGGTGGCGCCGACGTAGACGCCGGAGGACCAGTTGAAGGCCTGGTAGACGAGCGGAATGGTGCAGGCGCGGCGGCCACCGAAGATGATGGCCGAGATGGGGACGCCTTCGGGGTTTTCCCAGTCGTGATCGATGCAAGGGCATTGACGGGCCGGAGCGGTGAAGCGGCCGTTGGGGTGCGCGGCGGGCTGGCCGGTTTGTTTGCCGATTTCGGGCGTCCACGGGTTGCCGCGCCAGTCGATGAGTTCTGCGGGCACAGCATCGGTCATGCCTTCCCACCAGACGCCGCCCTCGGGGGTGAGCGCCACGTTGGTGAAGATGGTGTTGCGCGCGAGCGTGGCCATGGCGTTGGGATTGGTTTTGGCGCTGGTTCCGGGGGCGACGCCGAAGAAGCCGGCCTCAGGATTGATGGCGCGCAACTCGCCGCCTGGGCCGGGCTTGATCCAGGCGATGTCGTCGCCGACGGTCCAGACTTTCCACCCCTCGAAGCCTTTGGGCGGAATCATCATGGCGAAATTGGTTTTGCCGCAGGCTGAGGGGAAGGCCGCGGCGACGTAGGTCTTTTCGTGCTTAGGCGATTCGACGCCGAGGATAAGCATGTGCTCGGCCATCCAGCCTTCGTCACGGGCGATGTTGGAGGCGATGCGGAGGGCGAAGCATTTTTTGCCAAGGAGCGCGTTGCCGCCGTAGCCGGAGCCGTAGCTCCAGATTTCACGCGTCTCGGGGAAGTGGACGATGTACTTGGTGTCATTGCAGGGCCAGGGAACGTCCTTTTGGCCGGGCGCGAGCGGCGCGCCGACGGAGTGCATGCAAGGGACTACACGCTTGAGGTCTTTGTCGATTTCGGCAAAGACGGGCGCGCCGATGCGCGCCATGATGCGCATGTTGACGACGACGTAGGCGGAATCAGTGAGTTGCACGCCGATTTGCGACATGGGCGAGCCGATGGGGCCCATGCTGAAGGGCAGCACGTACATAGTTCGGCCAGCCATGGAGCCGCGGAAGAGCCGCTTGAGGGTGCGGCGCATCTCGTATGGATCCTGCCAATTATTCGTGGGACCGGCGTTGTCTTTGGATAGTGAGCAGATGAAGGTGCGGTCTTCGACGCGGGCGACGTCGGTAGGCGCGCTGCGGGCTAAAAAGCAGCCGGGCCACAGCTCCTGGTTGAGGCGCGTGAAGGTGCCTGCGTTTACCAATTGGTCGCAGAGGAAGTCGTACTCGGCCTGCGAGCCGTCGACCCAGTGGATGCGCGCCGGCTGGCAGAGCTCGGCCATTTTTTCCACCCAACGGACGAGATGTTTGTTGGTGGTGGGAACAGCAAGTGCGGAAATGCCCATGTGGACTTTCTCCTCAATGGAGGTTGCGGCGCGCCGGCGCTCGTGTCAACTCGTCTCACTTCGCCAGAGGTCAACCCATTCCGGGTGAGGGTAGTGCGGAGTTTGAATTTGGATTCCCTGAGGGGCTAAAGCCCCGCTGATATTTATTTTGGATGACTGACGTGCGGGCTGAAGTCTGTACCTTTCACGGGCTAAAGCCTTTGACCTACAAAACTTCGAAGCGGGCCCGCTACAGTTATGCGACGCGGTTCTCAAGCGTGCCTATACCTTCGATTGTGATGCGGATTTCGTCGCCATGGTTCAGTGTGAATTCGTCGCCTGGAACGATGCCGGTGCCGGTCATCAGGTAGACGCCGTCGGGAAAGCTGTTGTCGCGAAAGAGGAAATCGACCAGTTGCCTGGGGTCGCGCTTGAGCTCGTTGAGCGTAGTGCGGCCGGCGAAGGCGGTTTTTCCGGCGCGGCTGATCTGAATGCAAATGGCCGTTGATTTTGGCGGCGGATCGGGTGAAAGCAGCAGGCATGGGCCGAGCGCGCAACTGCCGTTGTAGACCTTGGCCTGCGGCAGGTAGAGCGGGTTTTCGCCCTCGATGTCGCGCGAGCTCATGTCGTTGCCGATGGTGCAGCCGATGATCTGGCCTGCGGGGTTGGCGAGTAATGTCAGTTCCGGCTCGGCCACGGACCAGCGCGCATCGCTGCGGATGCGGACCGGGGCGCCTGGGCCGACGACGCGGCGGGCGGTGGCTTTGAAGAAGAGCTCGGGGCGCTCGGCATCATACACGCGGGCATAAAAGTCGCCGCCGCCGGCGTCCTTGGATTCGCTCATACGCGCTTCTCGACTGCGAAAGTAAGTGACGCCGGCGGCCCAGACTTCCTGGCTGACGATGGGCGCGAGCGCCATTGAGGGATCAAAGTTCAGGGCTGGCTCGCCGCGCGTGGCGGCGCGAGCCAACTCGCCGGGGTCAGGGTTCGACACAAATTCATCCCACGTGGGTCCGGCGAGGGGATAGAATTGGCCGCTCTCCTCGATAAGAATGGTCTGGGCTGTGCGATAGGCCTTCACGATGTGTTCTCTATGTTGCGATAAACGGCCCGACCCGCCGCATGTCATTGAAGGATAGAAATGCGCACTGCCCAATTCAAGCTAGACATATTGGGCCCGGGTCGAATTCCGGTCCTGCCATCGTACCGCTATCGGTCGCGATTCTCAAGAATCTTCCCGCTGTAGTGGGTCAGTTTGCCGGGCATTTCTTCAGGAGTTAAAGCCCCGTGCATTTGGCGAGCTTTTAACGTACGGGCTAAAGCCCGTACCCTTCAACGCTTCGATGGTGCCCTCTGAGCTTCCTGTACTATTGCGACTCTCCACGCATCGACAGGACACGCATTCAGAGAGCGCGAATCCGAAGAACGCGCATCCACAGGACATGCATTCACAGAATATGATGGAAACCGTGATGACTAAGCTCTCCGGATATTCAATCATCAGTGGTGCATCGCATGAGTCGAGCGGTGGGACCTTCGCCGGCTTCAATCCAGCTGCGGGGAAATCGCTCGAGCCTGAGTTTCACTACGCATCTCTCCATGACCTGAACCGTGCGGCTGATCTGGCCGATGAGGCCTTCAGCAGCTATCGCAATTTGCCGGGCGAGCAAAAGGGTAAATTACTGCGCGATATTGCTGCCGGCCTTGAGGCGATTGAAGCCGATCTAGTGGCTCGCGCCAACGCCGAGACGGCGCTGCCGGAAGCGCGGCTGAAAGGCGAGCTGGCGCGGACGGTGAATCAGCTTCGGCTGTTTGCCGAGGTGGTCGAAGAGGGCTCATGGGTGGACGCGCGTATCGATCTGGCGCTGCCGGGCCGCAAACCGGCGCCGCGGCCCGATATTCGCTCCATGCTGCGGCCGCTCGGGCCGATCGCAGTCTTCGGCTCCAGCAATTTTCCTCTGGCGTTTTCGGTGGCAGGCGGCGACACGGCTTCGGCGCTTGCGGCCGGAAATCCGGTGATCGTCAAGGCGCATTCCGCGCATCCGGGAACGAGCGAACTGGTGGGCCAGGTGATCGCACACAGCGTACGCGAGAACAATCTGCACAGCGGCACGTTTGCGCTGCTCTTCGGCCAGGGAAGCGAACTGGGCGCGGCGCTTGTGAAGCATCCGAAGATCAAGGGCGTGGGCTTTACCGGCTCGCTGCGCGGCGGCAAGACGCTGATGGATATATGCGCTGCGCGTCCCGAGCCCATCCCGTGTTTTACGGAGATGAGCAGCGTGAATCCGATCTTTGTTTTGCCTGAGGCGCTCGGGACGCGTGCTGCACAGATTGCCGCAGGCCTGTTCGGATCATTCACTCTCGGCGTAGGCCAGTTTTGCACCAAGCCGGGGCTGGTGTTTTTGCCGCGCGGCGAGCAGGCTGATGCACTCGTGGCCGAATTGAAGAAGCTGGTGCAACAAGCGCCCTGCCAGCCCATGCTGACCGAAGACATTGCGAGAAGCTACCAGGAAGACGTGGAGGAGCGTAACGGCCATAGGGCAGTAGAAACGCTGGCGCAGGCTCAGGCTCAGGCTCCCGACAACCGGAAGAGCTGTTACGCGATAACAACACTCTTTGAGATCAGTGGAAAAGAGCTGATGAAGAACCCGAAGCTGGCCGGCGAGGTTTTTGGCCCGACGACGCTTATTGTGCGCTTTGAAAGCCGCGACGAGATGTTGGCGCTGGCGCGCAGGGTGGAGGGCCAGTTGACGGCAACGCTGCACGGAACGGAGCACGATCTAACCGAGTATTCCGACTTGATCAACGTTCTGGAATGCAAGGCCGGCCGGCTCATCATCAACGGCTTTCCTACGGGCGTGGAGGTGTGCCACGCAATGGTGCATGGCGGGCCGTTCCCAGCTACCAGCGACAGCCGCTTCACGTCAGTGGGCACGCTGGCCATCCGCCGCTGGGCGCGGCCGATCTGCTATCAGGACCTGCCGCAGAGCTGCCTGCTCGACGAGCTAAGGAATGAGAACCGGCTGGGCATTCTGCGCATGATAAACGGCCAGTACACGCGCGACGCCGTGGGCCACGAGCATGACGCGCTGCATGGCCAGCATGTGTTTGCGAAAAGCTGAGAAGTGCTTGAGACTCAGTCGCCGGGCGGCCACATGATTACTGGCAGTCCGGTCGTGATCTCAGAATGTTTGGCCGGGTGGGCGGGCAGAAGCTGCGACAGTTGAGGCTGCAATCAGGCCGGCAATGCCTTTAAGCGCATCGCGTGTGTGATTTTGCCGCGTTTTCCATCGGAGTCGAGATCTGAGGTCAATCTTTTGCCCCCGCAACCAAAACGGAATTGTGTCTTCCCGCTGCTGGCCGGCGTGCCGATGCCGAACGATTACCATTGGCACTTTTCCCGCGCGCAGCACGGGCCCGCTCTGCGATACTGGTTTACGACATGCCGATCGCCGATTTGCAGGAAGCTGCACAAAAGATTGCTGGATTCCTCAACTCCCTGAACAAGCTGGGCGGAATGCGCCTGAAGTTCCGCATTACCGCCGGCGACGGCGCGCGCGACCCCGAAGGGCTGGAAGCGCGGCAGATTTACATAGAGCTGGGCGGCCCCGACGTGCCCATGGTGACGGCGCACAATGGCGAGTTGCTGCGCGCTCTCGAGACCGTTGCCGCGCAAATTCTTCGCCTGGAGCCGCGCGAACATGATCTGATCAGCTTCGACGCCGGCAACTTTAAGGCGCTGCGCGCGCAGGAACTGCGGATGGCGGCGGAAACCGCTGCAGAGAAGGTTCGCCGCACGGGCGTGCCGTATAGCTTTCCGCCGATGAACAGCCGCGAGCGCCGCCTATTGCACATGGCCTGCCGCGGGCTTGAGGGCATTGAAACTGCGAGCAGCGGCGAAGGCGCGGGGCGGTTCCTTGTTGTCTATCCCCAAGGCAAGACGGATTTGCCGGTGAAAGCGCCGGTGCAGCCGCGAGGGTTTGGGCGGCGGTAGGCGCTGGCCAGTTACATCCTGCCTTCCTGAGCGAAGTGAAGGAGCTGCGGTTGCTTCTAAGGCTGAGCGCGGTCCAACCGCGCCGATCTTGCAGGGGTGACTCGCTATGAAGTCGGGGCGAGGCCGGCTTTCGGCTACGATATAGGCTGTCATGTCAAAGGACCCTTTGGAATTGCCTGAATCGGCTGCGATCAGGCAGCTGAACTCCGTCAGATATATTTACCTGCGCGAAATCTCAGAACTGGACAAGCGTACATTCAACTCGCTGAGAATCATCGTGGAAGAAGCTGTCGTCAACGAGGCGGCGGTAGAATTTAGCGATCGGCCGGAGCTCGCGAATATTCTGGCGGGGGCTCACCCGATAGAGTCGGTCGAGGGATGTAAGATATTTCAGCTATCGTGGACGCATTATCTCGCCTATTTGGTAACCGAGGAACTCGTAGGATCAAATGCCCGCAACGGCTATGACGACGAGGTCTATTCAGGCAAGATTCTGCGCATCTACGCAAAGTCGCACTTTCTCGATCACATCATGCGCGATACAGGCGGTCATATTCAGGAAGTTCTGCATTACAAGCTAATCTGCCTCGACCACCTCATCGATGTTGTCTCTTACTATCCACCAGAAGTGACGCTCCTAACACGCGGCAACGGATTTGCTCAGCCGGAAGTTCCTCTTTAATAGCTGCATCAAACTGCCGATAGCATCGCGGGCCAATAAGAAAAAGCAACCGCAGATCCTTCGCTTCGCTCAGGATGACAGCCTGTTATTGTCTGCGCTGTTGGTTGTTTGCTGCGTATTGGCTCAGTGCCGCACCCAGCCGTGCATTCCTGCCTCATAGCTGCGGCGGTCGAGACGCGGCAATGTGCGTGCGACCTTGTGTGGGAAGAGAGAGTAATGCTTGGCCGCGATGAGCAGTTCCGGTAAGCACCAGACATCTTCCTCTGACGTCATCCAGTGCTGGCTGTCGAGGCGCTTGAGGTTGATTGCATGCGAGTAGGAGCGTAGCGTGCGCTCGCCGCGCAGGTTGTAGTAGTGGTCAAAGTAGCTGAGAGCCAGCTC
>JASIJX010000495.1 GCA_030049955.1 Acidobacteriaceae bacterium | reverse complement strand
GCCTGCATGAGCGCCTGCGATGTGCGGTCGATCTCTGCGCCGCCCAGGCTGCGCGCCTGCGCAATGACCGCCGTGCCGCTGCCGTAGTTGAGGCAGCTCACAGGGTGGTCCGCGGCGCCGACAAACGTGTAGGCCGCTCCGTTGCCCACGTTCGAGCTCAGCTCGCTCAACACCTCGCCGGCCGGATTGGCTACGCCCTCGCTCTGCCCGTTCGCGCTTACCCCGCCGGCGAAGAACAGTCCAACCGGCTCAGCATTGCTGGTATCGACCACCAGTGAACCCGAATCGCCGGCGTCACTGAACTCGTTGCCGGTAATGGCGATCTGATCCGTGTAGGTCTTGGTGTAGTAAGGCTTGGTCTCCGCGCAGTCGCCGTAATAGGAGACCTGCACGTCCAGCGAAAGCGCGGAGATGCTTGCGCAGGTCAACCCGGTGGTGCGTCCGCTCTTGGCGACGACCATATTGAGCGACGCGCTTTCGCCCTTGCCGCTGCTCGAGGAGATGCCCGGCGGCGCGGCTCCCAGCGTGCCATTGGATTGCTGCGCGCCCAGTTCCAGAATGCTGCCGCTGGTATTCACCGCGCCGGAGTCGACCGCCGCAATCGCCGCGTCCACGTCTGTGGCCGCGGACTTGATGGGCACATAACCTGTGAGCACGCCAACCGGCGTGACCGCCGCGGCCGTCTGCCCGTAGGGCGTACAGTTGTCGTCAATCAGTCCCGGCTGCACAATTGCTTCACCGATCTGGGCCTGATCGCTGCGCGCAAGAACGTGATTGTTGCTCAGCAGGTACTGGTTGCCGCTCCCATCCTGCACCAGCGCCCCCAGCGTACCTCCGCAGCAGTCGGTCACGTAGGTCTGCCCGTTGTGCGTGGCGGTGTCGTAATCCTCGTTGCTGCCGCCGGAGCTGCCCAGATAGGCCGGCGCGCCGGACTGCTGCGCCTGGTGCGCGGCGGGATTGCTCTCCACGTTCTGCGTGTTCAAGAGAACGATGGCCGATTCCTTCGCGGATGAACTGCCAACACTGGCGACGATATAGGTTGTGACCGTCTGCGAGATGGTTGCTGGCGCCGTATAGGTCACGGTGCAGTAGGTGAAGGCGCCGTTGGTGGCATTGCGCACGCAGTTCGGCGCGCTTAACGATCCCTGTCCTCCGCCTGAGCCGTAGGTCGAAGTCGAAAGCGAGTAGCTGATTCCATCGGTCCCGCCGGCCTCGGCGACATAACCGGTGACGGTGAAGCTGGCTCCCGCGCCCAAAGCCACGTTTTCCGGCGCCAGCGGCTGCAGGAAGCCAGGTGTCAAGGTGACAGTGGCCGTAGCTTTGCCTGCGCCGCCGCTGAGCGTGGCGGTGATGGTCACGTGCACGTTGTCGGCGGTGAGGAAGGGCGGCGGAATGTATACGCCTGCAGAGCTGATCGTGCCTGCGCCGGCGGTGGCATCGCCCCCGCTCACAGACCACGTAACGGCTGCAGCGCCCGCGCCGCTGGCGCTGAACAGTTCCGCGCTGCCGTCGTTGCAGCCATTGCAGTTAGTGTCAATGGTTGCCGTGCCTGGAGTGATCGAGAACGCGCCGCCCGGCGGGTCCGCGGCAGCACTGCCGCCGCCGCAACCTGCCAGCGCGAACAGCAGCGGAATCAGCAAAAGGCCCGCGGCCCGCGCCGCCCAGGCGACACTTCGCCCCTTGACACTGAAGGACAGGGCCGGTTCAGCAACGATGCATCCGGTTGACGGCAAAAAATTCAGGCCTTCCTGGGCGGGCGATCGTCCCTGCTGGTGCGAGGCATGCTGACGCGAGACACGAGTGCGTTTCGAGGGAAAAGACTTCCACACTCTGCCATACGGCAACGCAGGTTTAGACCATCGCAAGCGCATAAAAGTTGCTTTTCGCACCATCGAAAGGACTTGCCGGCATTGGGGACCCTCCCATGGTACATCGATCTCAGGTTATGGGCCAAAGGCGCAGGCACACAGGGCAGGCGAGCCTTTCCGGGGAAGATCGTTGGGTAAGCATGCGGTTCCGAAAAGGAATCATCGCGCTCCATGCCCTTGATGGCAGCCGTGGTGGCGCTCGAAAACAGCGGAATCGCAACCGGTGTATGCTCGATGCGCAAGGCCGAAGATGCGGGGCTGGAGGCGCAGGAAGACTATGAGCGACGCCGTGATCGAGCTCAAGGCAACGCCGGGCGATATTACGCGGCTGGCCGTGGACGCGATTGTGAACGCTGCCAACACTTCGCTGCTCGGCGGAGGCGGCGTGGATGGGGCGATTCATCGCGCCGCCGGGCCGGAGTTGCTGGCCGCCTGCGGCAAGCTGGGCGGCTGCGCCACAGGGGACGCCAAACCTACGCCCGGTTTTCGGCTGCCGGCCAAGTGGGTGTTTCACGCGGTGGGCCCGGTATGGCACGACGGCCGGCGCGGCGAAGACAAGCTGCTGGCCGGCTGCTACCGCCGCTGCCTGGAACTGGCCCACGAGCACAATGTGCGCAGCATTGCTTTCCCGGCAATCAGCACCGGTGTCTATGGATTTCCCGCGCAGCGCGCAGCGGAGATTGCCGTGCGCACGGTGAAGGAGCATGCGAAGGCAAGCGGAGTCGAGCGCGTGGAGTTTGTTTGCTTCGATCGCGGAACGCTCGAAATCTACGAAGAACTGCTCAACGGGACGGAGTGATCGGGTTGCACGGAACAATTGGATCTGCCCTGTACGGAGCGGCACTGTGCGCCCAATGCAGACCCGAATCAACGAGGAATTTCAGCATATGCCGGTCAAGCGTGCGGGTTAAGCGCTCCGAACCTTAACGTTCGGCTCGGTGAGCGCATTTGCGATAATCTGCACCTCACCGCCGCTCAAGAATGCGCCTCATCATTTGGAGTTCCTCTTCGACAAGTGGCATGCCTTGCCGGAAAACCTCCTCGGGCATCTTCTGCGGCTTGACCAGCGTGATCATATAAACGGAATCCTTTGCTCCAGCCGGCACAATCCGCGCAGAAGCCGCCCACGATCCCTCCTTGGGATCGACGAATTCGTGATCGAGAATTCCGAACTTCTGCTCGAAATGCGGAATGAGTCTTCCAGCGCCACGAGGCGTCTCGATTTCCCACTTATCCGACCCTAGCGGACGTATCGATTTGACGTTGTGAATCGCCCACTGTGGCATGGTGGCAGGATCGGCGACGAAGCGCCAGGCTTCAGCCGCCGAGCAGGCAATTTGAACGGAGAGAGTCGCTGAGATGGTTGCCACTTTGTTCTTCCTTTCCTTCGCTCTGAAATGATGGTTGGGGATTGTTGGCTCCCATTTACATCTGCGGCTTGGGGAACTCTCTGATGTACTGCTCACCCTTTCGGCCGAGATAGACGACCCGTTTGCCGGTCAGGAATGCCCAGTAGCCGATGACGCCCGCCGCGGTAACCCGCTTCACGAACTCCGGGTAACGAATCACATCAGCCTGTGCATCGCTCAGCGCTGCCACGATAGCGTCACTGTTGAACTCGGCCGGTATGGGACCAGGGTCAAGAATCATGGGCACCGTGTGCGTGGTTCCGCCTGACAGGTAGTGGGTCTTCTGCTTGGTTGCGAAGTCCACGCAGTAAGATTCCACGCCCACCTCGAGCAGCCCTTTGACGACCTGTGGGAAGGTTATCTTGCCTTGCTGTGTTGCCAATGCCAGTTCGTGAATGATCTGTTTGCTCATTTTTGTTCTCCTTATTCGGTTGGCAGGGTTTGCAGGCCATGGGCCTGGACCAGTTTTTTCATTGAGGCGAGCAATGCAGCACGCTCCCTGGCTGAGAGCGGGCCGAAGAACTCCTCGTCGTTCTGATCTGCTAGC
>JASIJX010000494.1 GCA_030049955.1 Acidobacteriaceae bacterium | reverse complement strand
GCCAGCCGCGCGTCGTATCTCCAGGTGCTCCTTGAATTCGCGGCTGCGCCGCGAACTAACCTGACGCAAATTAGCGTGATTGGAGTCGCCATGGCCCGTCCGTCGAGTCTTGCCCGCCGCATGGAACGCCTGCTCAATGAGTCTGCCTTCCGGCAGGCGTTTTCAACCCGCCGGCGCGCGCTTGCCGCTGCACTCGTATTGCCCGCGGTTCTGTTTGCAGGCGCCGCATTGGTGCGGGTGCAAGCAGCAACGCAGACGCCGCAGAAGACTACGCCTGCAGCGAGCCAGCCAGCTATCGGGCAATTGCAGCCTGCTGCAACGGCTGCGCCGGATGCGGTGCAGGTTCCTCCACAAAATCAACCCGACACGGGAACTGCGCCGAGTGTTGCGCCCGCGCCTGCGCAAGCACCCGTACTTTGCCCGCCCCATTCGCCTGTGCATATCGACGTTCCGGCCGTTCACGTCGATGTGCCGGCCATCCATGTGAATGTGCCCGCGCAGCATATCGACGTTGCAGCCCGGCACATCGATGTTCCGGCGGTGCATGTGGACGTGCCGGCGGTGCACGTGGATGTGCCCGCGCAGCATGTCGATGTTCCAGCCCAGCACATTGAGGTTCCGGCACAGCACATCGATGTTCCGGGTACGCATGTGGACGTGCCCGCGATCCACATCGACGAGCCGGCGGCCGGGGCGCAGGATAACCCCGGCGGCCGCGCTGCCTACGGGTCTACCCGTGAGCTCTATGCCATGCTGCTCAATAGGACCATATTCACTGGCTTCCGGCGCCCGCTGGTTCAGGCTACCCGCTCAGCGACCGAGGCTACCTTCGACCGCACGCTCACGGTCAGCGGCCAGGTGGAGCTGCACGTCGGCACCGGAGCGGGCAACATTCATCTCACCCGCGGATCCGCGGGCCAGGTGCGCGTGCACGCGACCATTCACTCGGAGAGCGCGGACGACGCCGACGAGGTGCGCAACCTCGCGGCCAATCCCCCGATCGAGCAAACGGGAAACATCATTCGCATTGGCCAGCAGCACCACGAGGGAATGAACCACATCAGCATCGACTACGAGATTGAAGCGCCTGCCGATGCTTTGCTCACCGCCGCATCGGGATCAGGTAACGTCACGGATGAGGGTGTGGGCCACGACGCGAAACTGATGACCGGCTCAGGTGATGTTACGGCTACCGGGATCGAAGGCGGATTTACTGCGCAGACCGGCTCGGGAAATATTGCCGTGGAGAACAACGGGGAAGGCGACGCAAAGGTGCAGACCGGCTCAGGGAATATCGACGTGAAGGGCGTGCACGGCGCGCTGAAGGCGCAGACCGGCTCCGGCGATATCAAGGTTGCCGGAACGCCTTCCGCTGAGTGGAAGCTGCAATCGGGTTCGGGAAACATCGAGCTTTCCCCCGGCGGCGCTCCGATGACGCTGGATGCTTCGAGCGCCTCCGGCAGTATCACCAGCGACACTGCGATCGCGGCGCAAACCTCAGCGGATCATCATCGCCTGCATGGGGAGCTCAACGGCGGCGGGCCGGAGGTGCGGATAGAGACCGGCTCGGGTGATATCAAGATTCACTGAACTGCTTCCAAAGACGGAGCAGGGAATCGAATTTCCCTGCTCCGATTTTTTGCTCAGGCTTCCGTCAGTGTGACGCGCCGGGCTTCGAGCAGCGCTTCGATCGTCCCCAGCGCTTCAAGGGCCTTGTCGGGGATGGGCGCGTCGACCTGCACGACGGCCAACGCCTTGACTGGCTTGGCGCCGGCGCGCTCGCGGCCCAGTGCGAAGTTGGCGATGTTCACGCCCTGCTCGCCCAGGATGGTGCCGATGCGGCCGATGACGCCGGGCACGTCCAAATTGCGGCATACAACGAGATTGCCCTCGAGAGGCGCTTCCACGTCGATATCGTCGAACTCAAGCAGCCGCGGCTGCTCGCCGTGGATCACGGTCCCCGTTGCGCGGCTCACGCCGGTTGCGGTGTGCAGTTCCAGAGTGAGAACCGTGGCCGCGCCGCCGCGTGTGCTTTCGCGCTTTTCCTCGTGTACGCGGATGCCACGCTCCTGCGCCACCGCCGCTGCGTTGATGCGATTCACATTTTCTGAGCCTTGCAGCACGCCCGCAATGGCTGCGTTACGCACCAGTTCGGTCTTCATCTCGGTCAGCGTGCCACCATAGACGAGGTGCATGGCCTCGATGCTGCCCGCCGCGGCGGCTTTGCCCGCTTGTGCGAGGAAAGAGCCCAGTCGGCCGGCCATATCGATGTACGGCGCGAGCGTGACGTACTCCTCGTGCGAGAGCGACGGCAGGTTGACGGCATTTTGCACGACGCCGAGCTTCAGGTACTCGCGCACCTGCATAGCGATCTGCACGCCAACGGCTTCCTGCGCTTCATTGGTTGAGCCGGCGATGTGCGGTGTCAGGATCACGTTATCGAGGCCGAAGTAAGGCGAGTTCTTTGGCGGCTCCTCGTTGAGCACGTCAAGCGCTGCGCCTGCAACGTGGCCGCCCTTGAGCGCAGCGACCAAGGCGGCTTCATCCACAAGCTCGCCGCGCGCGCAGTTGATGATGCGCAC
>JASIJX010000493.1 GCA_030049955.1 Acidobacteriaceae bacterium | reverse complement strand
CGTGGCATGGGATTTCTCCTTTTTGCGTGCTCTCGGTTACGCGGCTGGAGGCAGGTTGGGGCCTCTTCACTCGCTCAGTTCAAGCCTGTTCTCTCGCCGGCGCGCGACGCATTGCGCTATCGGCGGGGGCGCCATTGGCCCCGTAAGCTTCCGTCACCGGGAACCCGTTCGAAGCGTTCCCGCCCGGAAGGCTCAGGCGTAAGGGATCATGCGCGCGACCTTCGCGTGGTCGCCGTCGGAGACCAAGGTGCTCTTGCCGAGCCTGCGCTTGGTCTTCGCGGCCTTCGACGTAAGGATGTGGCGCATCTTGGAGTGGCCCCGCTTGATCTTGCCGGTGCCGGTCTTCTTGAAGCGCTTGGCCGCGCCCGAATGGGTTTTCAACTTGGGCATTGTTCTGCTCGTTCTCGATAGCAGGTGAGGTCTGCTATCAGCGATTTTGCCGGCAAGACAGGGCTTTCCCCTGTCTTTTCAGGCTCTTTTCAGTATACAGGAAGGCTCACCGGCAGGCCAGAGCCTCCGTTTGCGCCCCAAATTCCCGGCTGAAAGCCCCGTGCTTAGCCAATTCGAGATGCGCGCGCTAGCTGCTCCAGTCCGTCATACCCACCATGGCGGCCTCGGCCAGGCTGTTGCCCTTGAAGATGGTCGCGGCGGGCGTGCCTTCAAAGTGCAGGATCCGCGGCAGCGCCATGGAGGAGGCGGCAAAGGCTGCATCCACGCGGCCGTGCACCTCGAACGGGAGCTGTTTGACGACGCCAAGCGGATAGTCAGTGCACAGAGCCTCAGCCAGGAGGAACGAGCCCGTTGCCAGCGCCGCCCACGAGGCGCGCGGCTCCCGCTTGCGCAGAAACCAGGCCATGCCGAGAAAGAATCCCGCGTGGCAATAATCGATGACGCCGTGCGCGCGCGCGTCGATCACCTTGGGCAGCCGCTTTTCCACTTGTTCAAGTGCTCGGGTTGCAAGGGTCATTGCGAACGCCTCCTTGCTCGTTGGATGCGAGGCTCGTTGGATGCGGGCGATTGGATGCCGACGGGCAATTCGGACACGGATAAAATCGGCTGGCTCAGGCTCCGCGGCGCATGCGCAAAGCCGCGCTCGCTTCGCACCGGTCGCAGTTGCCGCATGGGCCGGAGTAGTCGTCGCCAAAGTAGCGCAGCAGGTATTCGCGCCGGCAGCCACGGGTCTCGGCGTAGTCCCGCATCTGTTCCAGGCGCCGGCCGCGCAGCTCTTTCAGAAACTCCTGCTGGCGGAGCGCAGCTTCGGTGATCTCCGTTGCGGACTGCTCGGGCGTTGCGCGAATCTGACCGCTGGCCAGCTTGCGCGCCGCGCCGGCCTCCTCGAACTTGTGCAGGATGTTGGTGAGCTTGCGGGCCGGGATGCCGGTTTCGCGGCTCAGGCTCTCGGAGGTCTGGGGCCCGTCGGGCTTGACGAGAACGCTGGCCACCGACCCGAGTTGCTCGGCATCTACCTTGCCCGCGCCGGTCTTGTAGCGCTGCGCGGAGATGTCGCGCGTGCGGTAGAACAGCACGGCCTCGGCCGGCTTGCCATCGCGGCCCGCGCGGCCGATCTCCTGGTAGTAGGCATCCAGCGACTCGCTCACGTCGGCGTGGTAGACAAAGCGGATGTCGGGTTTGTCTACGCCCATGCCAAAGGCGTTAGTGGACACGATCACCGGGATCTCGCCGCTCATGAAGCGATTCTGGATTGCTTCGCGGTCTTTGGCTTTCATCCCGCCGTGATAGGCCAAGGCCTCGACGCCCACCGAGCGCAGCTCTTCTGCGATGGTTTCAGCATGCGCGTGCGTGGCTACGTACACGATGCCGGGCTTGTCGGCAAACTCAATGCGCCGCAGCACGGCCTGCAGTTTTTCGTTCTCCTTGCCGAAGCTGTCGACGCGCAGCGAGATATTCGGCCGGTCGAAGCCGCGCACGATGACTTTCGGGTCGCGCAAACGCAAGCGCTCGATGATCTCCGTGCGCACTTCGTTCGACGCGGTCGCCGTCATGGCCAGCACTGGCGGATGGCCAAGCGCATCGATGACCTTCGCCAGCTCGAGATAATCGGGCCGAAAGTCGTGGCCCCACTGGCTGATGCAGTGGGCTTCATCGACCGCGAAGAGCGCCACGCCGGCATCTTTCAGCCGATCGATTGTCTCTTGCTTGTGCAGTTGCTCCGGCGCCAGCAGGATGAACTCAGCCCTGCCCTCGCCGATCCGGTCCAGTTGTTCCTGCTGCTCGGCGGCAGCGAGCGTGGAGTTGACCACTGCGGGCTCGGCCAGATTGCTGGCCTCGATCGATTCAGCCTGATCTTTCTGGAGAGCGATCAGCGGCGAGACGATCACCGTCGCTCCGTGCATGAGGCTGCCGGCGATCTGGTAGACGGCCGATTTGCCCGACCCCGTGGGGGCGACAAACACCGTGTCCTGCCCGGCAAGGAGCGAGCTGATGGCTTCCTCCTGCCCCGGCCGCAACGATGAAAAACTCAACAGCCGTCTGGCTGACTCTGCTATGTTGACCTGCCTGATTTCCCTCGGGGGCATGAACCTCCGCCTGTGTTCTTGCTATGAGATGCCGGGTTATGTCGTTCCAGCTTGTTCTGTACAGAACTTCCCCGACAGGTGCTATCGGAGCGCGACTGGGCATGCAATCGCGTGCGCAGTGGAAAGAGCCGGGACACGGAACAAAGCAGGCCCCTGTAGAAAAATAGCCTGGGCCTCTGTGCCTGCGCTGCCACCGCGCCGCTGCAGCCGCGCCAGGTGTGGACTAAGCGTGCCACAGCCGCGCATCCTACGGCAGTGATGGCGAATAATGACGGCCGCCTCCGCTAACCCGGTTCCTGCTCCGGTTCCCGCGCGGCGCCGAACCGTCACTCCGCCGCACTTCTTTGCTGACCTGTACAACTTCAAATGGTCCTTGCTCCAACTGGAGCTGCCGCTGGTAAGCACGGGCCCCGTTGCCCTTTGCCTGTTCGCCGGGGTTCTGGCCGGCCATCCCGCCGCAGGACTGGTGGCCGGCGGCGGCGCTTTCACGGTCGGCTTCGGCGCCAATCAGCGCATCAGCGACTCGCGGCTGATTCCCATGCTCTCGGCGGTGCTGGGCGTGGCTGTGGGCACGATGGTGGGCACTGTGGCCGGATATAGCAGCTACTCGCTTGTCCTTGCTACTGCGGTTTCGGGGTTTTGGTACGGCTTGCTTACCGCGCGCAACACAGGGGTGTCGTGGGTAGCGCAGCAATCGACTATCGCCCTGCTGGTCGCCTCGGCCTTCCCCAACGGCCCGGTTCCGGCATTGATCCGCGCCGGATTGCTTGCCGCCGGCGGCATTGTCCAGCTGATCGTCATCACCGAGGCGCTTTCGCTGCTGCGCAACCTGCCACGCGATGCTCTGGCCATCCCCACCTCGATCTACCAAACCGTCAACGAGCAGCATCGCGAGCTGGTGCGCCGGTTGCGCCACTTTCCTAAGTCACTGCCAGCCCTCTCGCGCAAGCGCGCATTCTTCTATGCGTTGCGCCTGGCTGTGACCGTAGCTGCGGCGACGGAGGTTTACCGGCATCTCGGCATCCGGTCCGGCTACTGGATTCCGATGACGGCGTTGCTCGTGGCAAAGCCTGCGTTTTATGAAACCGTCTCCCGCGCAGCTGCGCGTGTGGTTGGAACTCTGGCCGGCGCGTACGTGGGCAGCCTGCTCATCATGCATCTTGTCCCGGAGCCGGAGATCCTGGCCGGCGTCACTGCGGCCTTCGCTTTCCTCAGCTACGCCACCAATGCAGTGAATTACGGCCTGTTCTCCGCCTGCATCACGGGCTACATCGTCTTCCTGCTCTCTCTCAACGAGATACCTAGCCCGTTGATGGCCGAGCGCCGCTTCTGGTGCACCGCCCTGGGCGCGGCCATCGCAGTCCTCATTCATCTCTACGCGCTGCATCTCCTTCGGACGAGAACCCGGCCCCGCAAAAGTCCTCGCAGACGCTAAGTATGCGAAGAACTTTCTTCCGGGCTGAAAGTCCGCACCATTTGGTTAAATCAGACCGACTCCGCAAACCTCTGGCTGAGGCAACGAAGCAGTCCCGCGGAGAATCCGCTTTATGCAGAATCGGCATTGGAGCGGCGCATAGCCCTCCGGCCATCGGTCACTCTCAAGAATCCAAAATTGGGCTCGGCATCTGCGGACCATACACATTCATAACTGGTGCTGAGCAAGTTGCTATTCGAGGAGGACTGCCATGGATCTCACCCGTTTCCGTTTCAGCCAGATTGCCACGAGTCTTGGATTCTCTCCGGGGTTGATGCGCCCCACAAACGCCCGCGTGGACGCTGAAACGAGTGCGGGAATCGCCACAGGCAGTGCCATACCCGCGGGAAGCCCCATTGCCGCGGGCAGCGCGGTCACCGCTACAGCCGGTCCGGGCAACAGACCGCCGATGGAGCCCGAAATCCTGCGATTTTCCGGTTACGGCTGGATGCCGAACAATCCTCGCCTTCCGGTACTCGTCTACCGCAATGCGCTGCGCCTCCACAGCACCGACCCCGCCGCGCAGTTTGAGGCGCTGTTTGCCCGCAACGGCTGGCCCCCGCAGTGGCGGAACGGCGTGTACAGCTTTCACCACTATCACTCCACGGCTCACGAGGTGATGGGCGTCGCCGCGGGCGAGGCGGAACTGCTGCTGGGCGGAGAACAGGGGACGGTAGTCGCAGTCCGGTCGGGCGACGTGGTGCTGTTGCCCATCGGCACCGGCCACTGCCGCATCTCGGCCAGCCGCGACTTCCTGGTCGTGGGCGCTTATCCTCCTGATCAGCATTGGGATATCTGCCGCTCCGCCCCCAGCCCCGACGCCGAGCGCCGCATGCGCAGCCTGGCGTTTCCCAAAAGCGACCCGGTCTACGGCGTAGCCGGACCCATGCTAGACCTTTGGAGCTGAGCGCAGAGGGGTTACCGGCCTTTCTGTCAAAACTGCAAGGAACAGGGGCGCGGCACTGCTACTGTTCACTGGCGAGCGACAACTGACCGCTGTTCTTCAAACCCGCCAAAGCCGGTTGAGCTATCATTGCGTCTAATGGATAGCGGCCCTCGATGGCCCTCCACGGTGGTGTGCGTGTCTCGATTTTTTCAGCGTTTTGTCTTCGTGCTCTCGGTGACGATCTTCGCCGCCCTGGGCTGTGGTTTTGTTCTCGGTGAGTTTGGCTGGTTCGGCGTGCACGCCGGCGGCGAACAGGATGGCGCGTATCAGGAGATGCGCGTCTACGCCGAGGTCCTCAAGAAGATCCAGACCGATTACGTTACCCAGCCGAACATCGGCGACGTGACCAATGGCGCCCTGCACGGGCTGCTTGAGTCGCTTGACGCCGACTCAAGCTACCTGACGCCGACCGAGTACAAGATCTATAAGGAACGGCCCGCCAGCGGCAATGCACAGATCGGCGTGACCGTCTCCAAGCGCTACGGCTACGCCACCATCGTGAACGTGGTGCCAGGGTCGCCTGCCGACCAGGACCACCTCGCCGACGGCGACGTGATCGAGTCCATCGGCAGCCAGTCCACGCGGGAGCTTTCGCTGGCCGTCATCCGCCTGATGCTGGAAGGCAAACCGGGCTCAACCGTCGAAGTTTCTGTCGTCCGGCCTTTCAAGCCAGACCCCGACAAGCTCACCATGACCCGCACGGAGGCCGCCATACCGCCCGTGGCTGAGCAGGAGTATGAAAACTCGACCATTCTCTACCTCAAGCCCGGCGAGCTGACTGAGGCGCGCATCAACGAGATGGCCGCGCATATCAAGGCCGCCGGCAAGACCGAGAAGATCCTCCTCGACCTCCGCGACACCTCGGGCAGTGACGAACAACAGGGCCTGCGGCTGGCCAACCTGTTTATCAAGCAGGGCACGCTGGCTATGCTGGTAGGCCAGAAGTTTTCCGAGCAGACCTTCACCGCCGACGCGGCCAAGTGCGTGACTGATGCCCCGGTGGTTGTGCTGGTGAACCGCGGCACCTACGGCGCGGCCGAGCTGGCTGCCGGAGCCATTGAAGACGCCAAGCGCGGCGATGTGGTCGGCGAGCGCACCTTCGGCGAGGGCTCCGTGCAAAAGACGATGGAGCTGCCCGACGGCGCGGCGCTGCTGCTAACCGTTGCCAAATACGAGACGCCGAGCGGCAATAAGATCCAGGACAATGCTGTGAACCCGACCGTGGCCGTAACCGAGCCCAGCGATGACGGGTTCCAGGCTCCGGCACAGAAGGGCGATGAGATTCTCGACAAGGGCCTGGAAGTGCTGAAGGCGAAGAGTTAACCCCAGAAGCTTCTCATTTTTCTAAAATTGGCGCGCGTTCCCGCTCTTGCACGGCAAGATTCTCGGACGCGCGCCAATTCGTTTGCTCAAATCTTTCTGGTGTTAGCCTTGAAGCAGGCATTTCTCCCTTCCCGGACAACGAGAATCGCACGATAATCGGGCCGAATCGGACGAGATTTACGGCGAGATTTGCTGTGAGATTTGCTGTGAGGCTCGAATCCCTTGCCAGCGACCAGTGAAAAACGATTGGAACCGCGCGCGAGGCGAACGCCTGCTCCGGCGAAACGAACGCCCGTTCCGCCCGTCCAGCCCAAACGCCGGCGCAAGCTTGCCGGTCGCGCGGCGTTTATCGCGCTGCTGACGCTGGCCGTCGTTACCGGCTCGCTTGCCGGCCTCATGCTGGTCTACTCCGTCGATCTGCCGCAAATCAACGAGCTCGAGAATTACCGGCCCTCCACCGTCAGCGATCTCTATGACCGCAATGGCCGGCTCATCGGCTCGTTCGCGCTCGAGCGGCGCGAGATTGTGGGCTACGACGGATTCGCCCCGGTGCTGCGCCAGGCCGTGATTTCGATCGAAGACAAGAACTTCGAGTCGCACTGGGGCATCAACGTTTTCCGCGTGGCCGGCGCAGCTTTGCATGACATCCGCAGCAAGGGCCGCGCGCAGGGCGCGTCAACACTGACAATGCAGTTGGCTCGCAATCTTTTCCTCAGCTCTGACCGCACGGCGCGCCGAAAAATTCAGGAGGCGTATCTTGCCATCCAGATCGAGCGCGCTTTCACCAAGGAGCAGATCTTCACCCTGTACGGCAACCAGATTTATCTTGGCAGCGGCATGTACGGGTTCGAGGCCGCGAGCGAGTATTACTTTTCGAAGCACGCCAAGGATCTCACGCTGACTGAAGCTGCTCTGCTGGCCGGACTGCCGAAGGGGCCTGTGGCATATTCGCCCATTCTCAACCCCGAGCGCGCCCTCAAGCGCCGCAACCTGGTCATCAGCGAGATGGAGTCTGACGGCGCAATCACGCACACCGAGGCTGCGGCAGCGCGTGAAATGCCGCTCGGCCTGCACATCGCCGAACCTGAGGGTTCGGTTGCGCCGTGGTTCCAGGACGAGGTGCGGCACGAGCTCGATAAGCGCTTCGGCAATGATGAGGTGCACGAATCGGGATTGCGCATTGACACCACGCTCGATCTCGACTTGCAGCAGACAGCCAACCGCGCCGTGGCCGACGGCTTGGCCGCGGAGGAACGTCGCCACGGATGGAAGGGGCCTCGTGAAAACGAGCTCGCCGCCGGCGAATCGCTGGCCGCATACCGGCATCCCGACTGGGCGGTGAAGTCCGCGCCCGGCGACTATGTTCACGCACTTGTCACGCGCGTTCTCCCGCTCGAAATCGACGCGCGCATCGGGCCGCCCGACCAGCCGGATTCGCAAATTGTTCTGTTCAGCGAAGACTGGCAGTGGACCGGCCAGCACCACGCCGATGCGCTGGTAAAGACTGGCGATGTGATCTACATTCATCTCTCCGATGCCATGGACGGTCATGCCCGCCGCGCAACGCTTGAACAGGATTCGGGCGTGGAGGGCGCACTGATGGCCATCGACAACACCAGCGGCGACGTGTTGGCCATGGTGGGCGGGCGCGACTACGCGCTGAGCGTCTTCAATCGCGCAACGCAGGCTCGGCGGCAGGTGGGCTCGAGCTTCAAGCCGTACGTCTACACCGCCGCCGTCGAGGCCGGCACGAAGCCCACCGATATCATCATCGACGGTCCAACGCGCTTCGGCAATTACGTGCCGCACGACTTCGAGAACAACTACAAGGGAGCGATGACGATCACCAGCGCCTTCGCCGAATCGCGCAATATTCCGGCGCTCAAGCTCGCGGCGCGCGTGGGCATCCACAACGTCATCGATGTAGCCCACCGCTTCGGCGTCACCACGACGATTCCAGCCTATCTTCCCATTGCGCTCGGCGCAGTCGAGATCTCGCTCGACGAGCAGGTAGCCTCGTACGCGGTGTTTCCCAACGACGGCATCCGCGTGGCGCCGCGGCTGATCCGCAAGGTGACCGACGCCGACGGCATCGTGCTTTGGGAAGACAAGCCGAACGTCGATGAAGTCATCAGCCAGCAGACCGCGCGGACGATGATGACGCTGCTTGAAGGCGTGACGCAGCACGGCACTGGCTCCGCGGCTGCCGAGTTGCATCACCCGCTGGGAGGCAAGACCGGCACGACAAGCGATTTCACTGATGCGTGGTTCCTGGGATTTTCGCCCTCGGTCACTTGCGGCGTGTGGGTGGGTTACGACAGTCGACAGTCGCTCGGCGATAAAGAGACTGGCGCCGTGGCCGCGTTGCCGATCTGGATGACTTTCATGAAAGCTGCGATTGCGGGCAAGGATGATGAGCAGTTTCCGGCGGACCAGGAAAACCCACAAATGCGCCGTGCCCCATCCTTGCGCCTTATTTCTGGCGCAAGGGTGGGAAAGCAATGAAGCTCGCTCGGGGAGTGCATCGGTCTCCCGCCCTTTCCGCACAAAGCGCGGAAAGGACGGGGCACGGGGATCCTGATCCGTTGTCGGGTTACCTCGCCAGCCGGAAGTACCGCTTCGCGCGCGCGACATCCCTGAAGATCTGCTCCTTCAGCGCCTCGGCCTTGGGAAACTTCATTTCATCGCGCAGGCGCAACAGGAACTCGAGCTTGAGCGGCGTCGTTTCATCCAAATCGACCGGTTCGAAATTCAAAATGTATGACTCCATTGCAAAGGATGGCTCGCCGAAAGTGGGGCGAGTGCCCACATTGGAAACGGACTGAAACGGACGTCCTGCAATCGTAAGGCGCGTAATGTAGACGCCATTTCCCGGCACAAGATTTTCCGTGGGTGCGAGGTTCACCGTAGGCACAAGCAGCCGCGTGCCGATGCCGCGGCCTCGCGCGGGCGTGGAGAAGACCGCGAACGGGCGGCTCAGCATCCAGCGGGCGCGGCGGATGTCTCCTTTGGCAATGAGCGAGCGAACAGCCGAGCTCGAAACCTCGAGCCCGTGCACGCGCACCGCGTTGTGAACCGAGACGGTGAAACCGAACTCGCGGCCGAACTCGGCCAGTTCCTTTACGCCGGCTGCGGCGCGATGCCCGAAGCGGAAGCTCTGCCCCTCGTGCATGCCACGGACCCGCAGCTTTTCAACCAGGATGCTGCGGGTGAAGTCGCGCGCGGAAACCCGCGCCAGCGCCGCATCGAAGTGCAGCACGAGGATCGCATCCACGCCGGTCATCGCCAGCAACCGCATGCGCTCTGCAAGCGGCGTGATGAGGCGCGGCGCGGTAGCTGGGCGCAGGAACTGCTCAGGGTGGGGATTGAACGTGATGGCGAGCGACCGTATTCCGCTCAAGCGCGCATCGGCCGCGGCAGCCGAAAGGATTTCCCGATGACCGCGATGCACGCCATCAAAGACCCCAATGGCGGCAACCGTCGGCCCGAAATCCGCCGGAATTTCATCCACGGATGAGTAAACAGGAATTTCGCGCGCGTCAGGCTCGGCCACGACGCTGCGGGGAAGAATATTCATCGCGCCGCTCATAGCTCGATGGGCACCGTCAGCCCGTCGTACGCCATGCGCACATTCGCCGGCAACGTGCGGTTAGTCTCTTCGTGGCCCAGTTCGTGGGCAATGTGCGTGAGCCACGTGTGGCGTGCGCCCACGCGCGTGGCCCATTCCACCGCCTGCTTCACAGTGGCGTGGCTGGGGTGCGGCTCGTGCCGCAGCGCGGAAACAGTCAGCACTTCGACACCCTTGAGCAGCGCGAAGCTGTCCTCCGGAATGGTGCTTACGTCAGTCAGATACGCCGCATTGCCGAAGCGGAAGCCGCAGATGGACATCTCGCCGTGCAGCAGCGGGACAACGATGAAGTCGACGCCGTGGACGTTGTTATGTTCGCCGAGCAGCCGCAGTTCGACCTTGGCGCGCGTGGGGTAGGTGGCCGCAGGCGAGAAGGTGTAGTCGTAGACGCGCTCCAGCACCGCGGCCGTATACGCGTCAGAAAAGAGCGGGATGGGCCCGCCTGCGCGAAATGCCGCAAAGCTGAAGGGGCGCAGGTCGTCCATGCCCATGATGTGGTCGGCGTGGGCGTGGGTATAGAAAACGGCATCGACGCGCGGCAGCGCGGCGCTGAGCGCCTGCTGGCGGAAATCTGGCCCGGTATCGATGATGACCACGCGCTCGGCAACGGAGCTGTCGCGCCACCGGATGGCAACCGACGGCCGCAGCCGGTAGTCATGCGGATCGGCCGAGGTGCAGACCGCACAGCCGCAGCCCAGTGTGGGCACGCCCATCGAAGTTCCCGTGCCGAGAAATGTGAGGGTGGCGTTCATAGGGCAGCAATCAGCGGACAGCTAACAGCTTACAGTTTTCAGAGTCCGGGTTTTCGGTCTGTGCTGTGGATCACCACCACGACACACAACGATCGTCTGCATGAATGCCGAGAGCTGTCGGCTGTCAGCTGCGAGCTGCAGTTATTACTTCTTCTTCGGCGGCGGCACGGCGGGCATGGAGATCATGCCGGTGATCTCGAGGAACATCATACGCAGCTCGTAGAGCACCGACTGCAGCATGCGGTCTTCGGCGGCTGTAAGGTTGCCGCGGGTTTTTTCCGCCAGCACGCCGAGCAGGTCGATGGTGCTGCGCGCGCCAAGGATGTCAATCTGCGCGCGCTCGCCCTGTTGCGTGCCCACGCCCATCTGGATAAGGCCCGAAAGGTAGAACTGCTGGATGAGGTGCTCGAAGGTGATCGGCGGCTGCGCGCCCATGGCGGGGTTCTGCGCGCGCGCCATCTCCTCGATGCGCTGCGCTGAAGCGTCGTATGCGGCCTTCTGCTCCTTGCTTTCCTGCGCAGTGGGTGCGGGCGGCAGTTCGGGCTCCGGCTCATGCGTCGGCGTGGGCGCAGCTGAGGACTGCGGTCCGGCTTTGGGTTGCGCCGGCTTTTCAGCGCCGGATTCGCCTGTCACCAGCCGCGGGCCGGCGGCTTCTGCCGATTTGGCAGACTGTGCAGCTGCGGGTGGATTTTCGCGCTCTGCCGCGGGTGCGGATTCGTGCTCTTCCTGCGCCTTCAGCTTGCGGCGATCGATCACTTCGAACTTCGGCGTATCGGTCATATTTCCTGCTTTGGTCCTACTTCCGAATCAGCTTCGGGGGTGAATTGAGCATTCGGGCCGTTCCCTGCCCTTTGGTTGCAGTGTAGGCAAAAGGCTGTTCGCGTTCTTCGAACTCGGCGCGGATCATGGCCATGGCAAAAACGCGCGAACCGTCAGCGAGCGGCAGCGCGGCTGTACTGGTAATGCGACCGACAGCCGTGCCGCCCAGCGCCAGTTCTGTTCCGGCTTGCGGTACGGGCCCTTGAAGCTCGAGCGGGCGCAGGTGCCGGTGCACGTTGCCGCGCGAGCGGATCCGTTCCACGATCTCCTGGCCCAGGTAGCAGCCTTTATTGAAATGCAAGGCGCGTGTCTGCGAGGTCTCCTGCGGCAGGTCGCGCTCCAGCATATCTACGCCATACATTGGAATGGCTTCCGCGATACGGAACGCGTCAAGCGAGGCACAGCCGATGGGCGTAGCCCCAGCCGTCCGCAGCGCCGACCACAGCAGCGGCAAACCAGCCGTGGGCAGCCAGAGCTCATAATGCGGAGCCAGCGCGCCATAGCCACGCACCATCTGCAGGTCGTAGCCGTTCCACTCCACCTGCATGCCGGTCATGGGGTGGGCAAAGCTGGGCAGGCTCAGACGGTTGAGCACCTCGCCGGCCAATGGGCCGGTAAGCCCGATCGCGGTCTCCGAGCCCGCTTCGCCGGGCGGCTCCATGCCCAGCGGCACCAGTTCCACATCGTCCATGATAATGAACTGGTTGAGATGCGCGAGCAGCTTATCGTACTGATCGGCGGCAATCTCCAGTTCCAGGCCCGATTCGCCGGCAAACGGCGTGCCCAGAAGCGGGTCCGCACTGCCGTGCGCCGCGCCGGCTGTCTTTTTACCCCTGGCCTCGGTCCTGCGGCGCTGCGGCGAAAGCTCTTCGCCGCCCCGCCATACTGTCAGGTCGCCCTGTATATGCCCCTGGGCATTCAGGATCAGGTTCCAGGCGCCGGTATTCGGGAACAGGTCATTGACTGTGTTGGTCACCATCCCGCTCAACCAGCGGAAGCGATCCTCGCCGCGCACGGAAATCCGCCGCTTCCAGCCAAGGTCGTGAACGGCGGCTTCGGTCACCAGAGCCGCTGTTTCCCGCTCCGGCGCGTCCAACTGTTGTGGAGTCAATACGCCTCGGTAAGCAACCAGCTTATGAGGGGGCGCCGCAGAATCGAGCAAAGCGGCCAGCGCAGTGGCCTGAAGGGATTGCGCAAGGTCGATTTCCGTCATGGGAGAAGCATTTTCCGCTGTCTGGCGCCAATTTTTTTCACGCACCAAAGACGCCTGACCGCATCCTGATTATAGCCTTGGTGATGAAGAGAGTGAGCGGCTGCTATGAGCATCCAAACAAAAGACGCGGTGAAAGATTGCCAATGGGTGCGGCACGACGCTCGGGGGGAAGGACAAGAACCTATGAATTCCAGGTACGGATGGCAACGGTGGATGGCAACAGCTGCAGGCCGTTCCGCGGTTTGGCTCGCAGCATGGGCTACGGCTCTGTGCCTGGCCACCGGCGTAGCAGCGGCGCAGCAGGATAAGACGCCGGCAGCCCCTCCGCAGGCCCAGTCACCGAGCCAGACGCCGAAATCGACTCCGGACTCCGGCCAGGCCGGCGCGGCCAAGCCCGATACTCACGCCGATACTCACATTACGCCCGAGCAGGCCAAACAGCTGTTCGCCCTGGTCGACGAGCTCATCCAGTTCTCCTCGCAGGAGACAGGGCTGCCCATCAAGAGCACCGTCAAGCGCCGGCTGACCACCCGCGCCGAAGTGGAGAAGTATCTGGACGAGAAATTCGACGACGACCAGGGGGCCAAGCGGTTGCAGCGCGACGAGATCGTGCTCAAGAAGTTCGGCCTGCTCGATCGCGACTTCCAATTGAGGCCCTTCCTGGTTGCGCTGCTTAAAGAACAGATCGAGGCCTACTACGACGCAAAAACCAAGACCGTCAACCTGCTGGACTGGGTGGACGTCGACGAGCAGAAGCCGGTGCTGGCTCACGAGCTTACGCATGCCCTGCAGGATCAGCACTCGAACCTGGAAAAGTGGGACGACCAGACTCCGGACGACGTGTCCACCAACTTCTCCGGCGACACCGACCACCTGTCCAAGGACGAGATGGACACTGCGCGCGACGCCGTAGCCGAAGGCCAGGCCACGGCCGTGATGATGGACTACGTGCTCAAGCCGCTGGGCAAGAGCCTCATCAAGGATCCCGAAGTGCTTGATGTGGTGAAAGAGCAAATGACCGGCTCCGACTCGCCGGTCATGGCGCGCGCGCCGCTCCTGCTTTCCGAATCCATGCTCTTCCCCTACCGCGAAGGCCTGAGCTTTGAGCAGGATGTGTGGATGGACGAGGGCCAGAAAGCGGCCTTCGCCGGCGCACTCGACCGCCCGCCGACATCCACCTGGGAGATCATCAACCCGCGCGAATACGAGAAGAAGCACATTCCAGCCATTCCGCTGCTGCCCGACATTCACCCGTTGGTGGACGCCACGTACCGGCCCTATGACATCGGCCAGGTGGGCCAGCTCGATCTGCATATTCTCGCCGAGCTGTTCGGCGGCGACGGCGCGGCCAGCGACCTTACGCCGGCCTGGAACGGCGGCATTTACTGGGCCGGCCAGTTGCGCAGCGCCAAAACACCGGCCGAGCAGGACAGCACAAAATCGCTCGCGCTCTTCTATCTCTCGTCGTGGAGAAACGACGAATCAGCGACTGCCTTTGCCCGTCTCTACGCCGACAACCTGGCCCGTAAATATTCCTCGGTGCATGCTGTGCAGACTTCAACCGTGTCAGCTCCGTCTGAAACCGGCGCCGTGGAGCAAGTCTTCGCGACCGACGAGGGGCCGGTCGTGATCACCACCAAGGGCAGCCTGGTGTTTGTGGCCGAAAGCTTCCCGCTGCCCCTCGCGCGCAAGCTCGCCATGCTCATCCTCGAGGACCAGGGAACTGGCGATGTGCGAACGGCCGAAAACGCGCCGCCTTATTTGCAGAATCAGCAAAAGGGACAGGGCGCGGAGCAGCCGGCCCTGCAGCCATTGAGCGGTGACCTGGTGCGCTTCTTCCAAAACTGCGGCGTGATGAAGTTCGCCGTTGATGCCTCGCTGCGCGCCGCGCACTGAACAAAACAGGAAGCCTTTGGCTCACTGAACTTCCCGTGTCCCATCCTTTCGCTGTTCTTTTTGACGCGAAGGCATGGGACACTCCCGCAATACCCGTCCCCTGCCGCGATATGATGATTACCCGGAGCGGTATCATTCCTTCTTTTTTTCTGAGGCAGGCAAGTGCAAGGCAAGCTCGAGCTGATGCTGGGACCGATGCGGAGCAACAAGACCGCCGAGATGCTGCGCCGCTGTGAGATGCGGCGCCAGTACGCCAAGCAGCACGTCGTGGTGCTTAAGCCGAGCGAAGACACCAAGGGCGGCCCGGGCATGGTTGAGAGCCGCAACCCCAACGGCAACTCGAAGTGCAAGGCCATCGATTTCAACTCCGCAAACCCGTGGGAAGCGCTCGAGGCCATCGACAGGACCGAGCAGCAGATCGGAAAACGCGTCGAGTGCATCGCCATCGACGAGGGGCAGTTTGTCAGCGAACTCTTTCTGTTCGTCAAGAACCTGCTTGATGGCGGCCATGACGTGCTGGTGGCCGGGCTCGATCTCGACTTCCGCGCCATGCCGTTCGGCGAAATGCTGAACCTCACCTGGCTGGTGAACGCCTACGGCGGCAGCATTACCGAGTGCATGGCCTACTGCTCCTGCGGCGCGCGCGCCCTTTATTCGCAGCGCCTCATCGATGGCAAACCCGCGCCCTACGATAGCGCCATTAAAGTTCCCGGCGACTCCTATGAGCCTCGCTGCGCGGAACACTTCGTACTCCCCGGAAGGCCACGCTAGTATCCGCGTCAGTTCCGGTTTGCAGCACAAATCTCTCGTAACCTTCCAAAGTTGAAGTCATCTCCCATCCAGCCGATGGGAAAGACATGGCTGCCCGCCGACCGCGCACGGCGGACTGTGCGAATTTGCGACACAAAATTAGCGAAACCGAAAATTTGCGAAACCGAATATGCGAGCTTGTGCGGTTTGCGCATGAACCCGTTTCTCGAAAACTTTGAGATGGAAAACGTTGAGATGATCGATTGCACGCTCCATCCTGAATTGGCACCGCGCAGCAGGCACGTGGCTTCGCCTCTGGACTCGCCTCTGGGTACGTCTACATTAATCTCTCCAGGAGGGCGCGCATGATCGCCATCCTCGGCATCGTCATGGTGCTAGCCGCCGTCGTGGGCGGCTTTCTGATGGAAAAAGGCCATCTGCTGGTCCTGGTGCAGCCGGCCGAGCTGCTGATCATCGCCGGCGCGGCCACTGGAGCTGTCGTAGTCGCCAATCCACTGCGCATCCTCAAGGACATCGGGGCCGGCCTGGCCGGTGTCTTTAAGGGTTCTGCGTTTACCCGCCAGCGTTACCTCGACACGCTGCGCATGATGTACCTGTTCCTGAACAAGGTGCGCAAGGAGGGCCTGCTCTCGGTGGAAATAGACGTGGATAAACCGCAGGAAAGCGCGATCTTCAAAAATTTTCCCGTATTCCTGGCCGATCATCACGCAATGCAATTTCTCTGCGACACGCTGCGCACGGCCATCAGCGGCGGCGTTGAGCCGTTCGACATGGACCAGATGATGGAGCTCGACATGGAAGTCCACCATCGCGCAGCGCTGCAGCCGGCCGATGCGCTCTCCGCCGTGGCCGATTCGTTGCCCGGTATGGGCATTGTGGCCGCAGTGCTCGGCGTGGTCATCACCATGGGCGCGCTCGGCGGGCCGCCGGAAGAGATCGGCAAACACGTGGCCGCGGCGCTGGTGGGTACGTTTCTCGGCATCCTGCTGTGTTATGGCGTAGTGGGGCCGCTCGGCGCCAACATGCGCAAGGCGGTCGAGGAGCACAACGAATACCTGCACGTTTTGCGCGTTCTCGTGCTGTCGTTCCTTAAAGGCTGCGCGCCCATCATCGCCATCGAAATGGCGCGGCGTGCGATTCCGGCTCATGCGCGGCCGTCATTCGACCAGATGGAAAAGGCCTGCAAGAACAAGACCGATGCAGCGGACGCAGCCGCAGCCTAATATGATCCGGCCACTGATCATTGACTACTGAACTCTGACCACCGTGAACATGACAGCCAAGCCAGCGCCCATCATCGTGATCAAAAAGAAATCCGCGCACCACGGCCACCACGGCGGCGCGTGGAAGGTGGCCTACGCCGACTTCGTCACCGCTCTCATGGCGCTGTTTATCGTTCTGTGGCTGATGAACCAGAGCCAGCAGATGCGCAAGGCTGTAGCCGGCTACTTCAACGATCCCAGGGGCACGGGCGGCCTGCTCGGCACCGAAATGTCCGGAAGCGGCCCCGATGTGCAGACCGACGAAAACCGCCGGCAACTGGAGCAGCTCAAAGAGCGGCTCGAGAAGGAAATCGAATCGAAAAAGGAGCTCCAGAAGCTTTCCAACCAGATTGAGATAACCATTACGCCCGAAGGTCTGCGTATTGAGCTGGTGGAAGGCAAAAACGGAACCTTCTTTGAGAGCGGTAGCGCGCAGTTGAGCGCGAACGGCCAGGAGCTGCTGGCTCTGCTCGCCGCCGAGCTCAGGACACTGCCCAACAAGCTGCTCATTGAAGGCCATACCGATGCCGCCCGTTACTCTAGTGACTCCGCCTACAGCAACTGGGAACTCTCTGCCGATCGCGCCAACGCCGCGCGGCGCCTCTTGCAGCAGAACGGCGTGCGCGCGGACCAGGTAACGCAGATCCGCGGCTACGCCGACCAGATGCTGCGCGTCAAAAACAATCCCTACGATCCATCGAACCGGCGCATCACCATCCTGGTAAAGAACGCGCCCAATGGCACGCCCCCACCGCTCTCGCCTGACTTTGCGGCCCCTGCAAAAAAATAAAAAGCGTGCCCCGCACCTTGCGCCGCATTTGTTTTAGGCGCTAAGCGACAGAAGCCGCAGCCGCAACCGCCGCAGGCGCAATAGTGTACTCTGATTCCATTCAGGAACCGGTCTCCAGAGGAGCTCTCTTTTCCATGACCATCGTTGCCGGCGTCGATTTCGGCACGCTCAGCGTGCGTGTGACACTTGTGGACAGCGTAAAAGGCCCGATCGGCACGGCCAGCGCCGAATACCCGCTGCACCGCCGGCGTGACGACCCAAACTACGCCACGCAGTCGCACGCCGACCAGATGAACGCGCTCGCCGCGGCCACACGCCAGGCGCTCGCAACCACCGGAATCAGCGGCGACCAGGTAGCGGCCATCGCGCTCGACACCACCGGCTCGAGCGTCATCCCTGTTGGCGAGAATCTCGAACCGCTCGACGACTACTACCTGTGGTGCGATCACCGCGCCTTTGCCGAAGCCGAGGAGATCACGCGCAAGGCGCACGAGCAGGGCCTCGAAGGCATCGGCTGGTGCGGCGGCGTCTACTCGCACGAGTGGGGATTCGCCAAACTCTTGCATTGGCTACGCTCTAATCCAAAGCAAAGAGAAAAATTCGTCACCGCGCTCGAGCACTGCGACATGGTCGCCGCCACGCTGAGCGGCGTAACGCGCGTCGAAGACCTCAAGCGCAGCGTTTGCGCCATGGGCCACAAGTGGATGTGGAACCCGAAGTGGGGCGGGTTGCCGCCGGAGAGTTTTCTTGTCGCGGTCGATCCGCTCTTTACCGGCATCCGCGCGAAACTTGCCGGCGAATATCTCACCAGCGATCACCTCGCCGGGCATCTATCGGAAAAATGGGCCGCGGCGCTTGGCCTGCGGGCCGGCATTCCGATTCCTGTAGGCGCGTTCGACGCCCACTGGGACGCGATCGGCTCACACATCCGCGAGGGGGACGCGGTGAATGTCGTCGGCACTTCCACATGCATCATCGCCATGGCCCGCCAGGCCGAGCTCGTTCCCGGCGTCTGTGGCGTGGTCCCGGGCAGCGTGCACCCGGCGTACACGGGAATCGAAGCCGGGCTCTCAGCCACCGGCGACATCTTCGATGCGATTGCGAAGCGCGCGAACACCACCGTCGCAGCGCTCTCTCAAGGCCTAGATCAGTACAAGGCCGGGCAGACGGGCCTGCTACGCCTGAGCTGGGACAACGGCGACCGCACAGTGCTCGTCAACCCCGAACTGGGCGGCGTAACGCTCGGCTGGAACCTGGTGCACACCGCACAGGACGAGCTCTTCGCGGCCATCGAAGGCACGGCCTTCCACACGCGCATCATCCTCGAGCGCATGGCCGAGCACGGCGTGCGCATCGACCGCGTGATCAACGCCGGCGGCATTCCACAGAAGAACGAAGTTCTGAATCGCATCTATGCCAACGTGCTGAACAAGCCCGTGCTGGTGCCGGCCGGAATTCCGACCAGCCTTGGCTCGGGAATCTTTGCGCTGCTCGCGGCAGGCGCGTACAAATCCATCGAAGAAGCGCAGAACGCAGTCTGCCTGCCGTTCCGCACCGTTGAGCCGGACCCAAAAGCGGCTGCAGTGTATGAGCAGCTTTACCCGCTCTACCGCGATGTGTACTTCGCACTCGGCAGCCGTGAGGCGCGGCCACTGGCCCTGGGTCGCGTGCTGGCTGAACTGCGGCGCATCGCGGCCGAGGTTCGCAAAGGCTGATTGAGCGCATGGATCTCCCGCCCTTTCTGCACAAAACGCGGAAAGGACGGGGCACGGCATTGAACAGGCACGATTGGTCGCGTCTCCTAAAATGGATATGTTCGAACCCAAGGAGCGCGACCCGATGAGCACCTCTCCCTCACTGCTTACGCAAATTTCAGCCGCTCTGACTCTTTTCCCACTGGTTGGATTTTCAGCGATGGCACAGTCCGCTCAACAGCAGCAACCCGCGCCCTTTGGCCCCAGCAATCCCTTCTACGCCGAAAGCACGCTGCCCTTTCATGCACCTCCTTTCGACAAGATCAAGGACTCCGACTACCAGCCGGCCATCGACGCCGGCATGGCGCAGCAGCTCAAGGAAGTGGACGTCATCGCCAACAATCCCGCGCCGCCGACCTTTGAGAACACTGTAGTCGCGTACGAAAAAACCGGCCAGCTACTCAATCGCGTGATGCAGGTCTTCAACTGCGTCACCGCCGCGAACACGAACGACGAATTGCAAAAGGTGCAGGCATACGAGGCGCCGCGCCTGTCAGCCGAGCAGGACGCGATTTTTCTCAACACCAAGCTTTTCGCGCGCATTAAGACCGTCTATGAGAATCGCAACGCATTGCACCTCGATCCCGAATCTCTGCGGCTGGTCGAGTACGACTACCAGCAGTGGGTCAAAGCCGGCGCCAATCTCTCCGATGCCGACAAGGAGAAGCTGAAGAAGCTCAACGAAGAAGACGCGACGCTCGAAAATGCCTTCATGACCAAGCTGCTGGCAGCGGCGAAAGACGGCGCCTATTCGACAAGCGAGCCTGCGGCGCTGGCTGGGATGAACCCGGCACAACTGGCCGCGGCCGCACAGGATGCGAAACAGCGCAACCAGCAGGGCCATCAGCCAGAATGGCTGGTTCCTTTGCAGAACACCACGCAGCAGCCCGATCTGGCCGTCCTGACCAATCGCGCCACGCGCCAGGCGATCTTTGAGAACTCGTGGAACCGCGCCGAGCGCGGCGACGCGAACGACACGCGCGCCACCATTGCGCGCCTGGCCGAGTTGCGCGCGCAGAAGGCGGCGCTGCTCGGCTTTCCCAATTACGCAGCCTGGGAATTGACCGACCAGATGGCAAAGACGCCCGAGGCCGCCGTCAACTTTGTAAATGCGCTGGTGCCAGCTTCAACGGCCAGAGCGGCAACGGAAGCCAAAGAAATCCAGGCGCTCATCGATAAACAGAATGGCGGTTTTACGCTTGAGCCCTGGGACTGGGAGTTCTACTCCGAGCAGGTGCGCAAAGCCAGATACGACCTGAACGAAAGCGAGGAGCGGCCGTACTTCGAGCTCAACAACGTTCTTCAGAACGGGGTCTTTTACGCGGCGCATCAGCTCTACGGAATCACCTTCAAGGAGCGCAAGGATATCCCTGTTTATCAACAGGACGTTCGCGTCTTCGAGGTCTTCGACGCGAGCGGCAAGCCGCTGGCGCTGTTCTACTGCGACTACTTCAAGCGCGACAACAAGAACGGCGGCGCGTGGATGGACTCTCTCACCACGCAATCCAAGCTGCTGGGCCAGTTGCCGGTCGTCTACAACGTGGCCAACTTCCAAAAGCCGGCCCCGGGCGAGCCGGCGCTGCTCACCTTCGATGACGTGACGACCATGTTCCACGAGTTCGGCCACGCACTGCATGGGATGTTCGCCAACACCCAATACCCGAGCCTGAGCGGCACGCAAACGCCGCGCGATTTCGTTGAGTTTCCGTCGCAATTTAACGAGCATTGGGCCAGTTACCCGGCGGTGTTCGCGCACTACGCCAGGAACTACAAGACTGGTGCGCCCATGCCGCCCGAACTCGTAGCGAAGATTAAGAAGGCAGAGACCTTCAACCAAGGGTACCTGCTTACCGAGATCCTGTCTGCCGCCGAGCTCGATCTCGCATGGCACACGCTGCCCGCAAGCGCGCAGCTCGAAAACCCCGACACGTTTGAAAAAGACGCGCTCGAAAAATCGAAGCTCTGGATCAGCTACGTTCCGCCGCGCTACCGTTCGAGTTACTTTCTGCACATCTGGGCTAACGGCTACCAGGCCGGCTATTACGCCTACCTGTGGACGGAGATGCTCGACGATAACGCCTTCCAATGGTTCGAAGACCATGGCGGAATGACGCGCGCCAACGGCGACCGCTTTCGGCAGATGGTGCTGTCGCGCGGCAACACGCAAGACCTCGAAAGGATGTACGACGCCTGGCTGGGCCATAAGCCGACGATCGAGCCGATGCTCAAGTTCCGCGGCCTGGTAGAGGCCGATACAGCGGCGGGCAGTAAAGCTTCGAAGCCCGATCACCAGTAATACGCCTCGAACCTCTTAGGTCCGCGCCAGCGCACGCTGGTCTGTCACTATAATCCAATCCGTATGAGCACGCCGGCCGTCGCAAAGATTGAGAAGTTGCGGAACGAGATCCGCCGTCACGAGCACCTTTATTACGTGCTCGACAAACCTGAAGTCAGCGACGCAGAGTATGACGCGCTGATGAACGAGCTGAAGCGGCTGGAGGATGCGCACCCAGAGCTGGTTACGCCCGACTCGCCGACGCAACGCGTGGGCGGCAAGCCGGCCGAAGGTTTTCAAAAGGTGCGGCACTCGCGGCCCATGCTCTCGCTCGATAACGCCTATAGCCAAGAAGAGCTGACCGACTGGGACCGGCGCGTGCGCGAGCTCGCCGGCAGCCTGCCCGTCGAGTACACCGCCGAACTCAAGCTCGACGGCCTGAGCCTGGCGCTGCACTACTCGAGCGATGAAGCGGGAGGGGCGCTGCTCACCGCAGGTCTAACGCGCGGCGACGGGCAGATCGGCGAAGACGTAACCTCGAATGTGCGGACGATCCGTAGCGTTCCGCTTCGTCTTCTGGCCGAGAAGCTCGACAAACTCGGACTTCCCCAGGCAATTGAAGTGCGGGGCGAGTGCGTGATGCCCGAGAAAGCCTTCGAGCGGCTCAATGAAGAGCGCGAGCGCGAAGGCCTCGCGCCCGCCGTTAACCCGCGCAACGCCGCGGCAGGCACGCTGCGCACGCTCGAGCCTTCCATCGTCGCCAACCGACGGCTGGTTTTCTACGCGTATTTTCTCTTGGTCAACACCGAACGTGGGAGCGAGTACTGGCCACGCGGGCAGGAGGCCACACTCGACGCGCTCACCGCGCTCGGTTTCCGCGTGAACCCGCACCGCGGGCGCATGCACTCTGTGGAAGGAATGATGCAGTTCATCGAGCAGGCAGAAAAGCAGCGCACCACGCTGGGCTACGAGATCGATGGCGTGGTCTTCAAGGTTGATGCGCAGGCCACGCAGCAGCGGCTCGGCTACACTGGCCGCGCGCCGCGCTGGGCCATCGCCTACAAGTTCTCCGCGCAGCAGGCCGTTACACAGCTCGAAGACATCATGATCACCGTGGGCCGCAGCGGCAAGCTTACTCCCACCGCCATGCTGCACCCGGTTTTCGTCGGCGGCGTCACGGTGAGCCGCGCCACGCTGCACAACGCCGACTTCATCGAGCGCATGGGTCTGAAGATCGGAGACTGGGTGCGCGTAGAGCGCGGCGGCGACGTGATTCCCAAGGTCGCCGAGGTCGTCGAAGATGCCGACCACCCCCGCGGGCACCGTAGCTTC
>JASIJX010000492.1 GCA_030049955.1 Acidobacteriaceae bacterium | reverse complement strand
ACCGGGGGCGACATACTGATCAGCGGCAACCGGTTTGTGCTGAACCCCGGCACGGTGCAGTTTGTGAATCCCGCACAGACCGAACCGCTGGTGAATCTGTCGATGACCACCACCATTCAGGAGTACAACATCGACCTGCGCTTCGAGGGACCTGCTGAGCAACTGCGCACCTCCTACAGCTCAAATCCTGCGCTGCCGCAGGCCGACATTATTCACCTGCTTGCCTTTGGCTCGACGACGGAGGCCGCGGCCACCAACGGAACTCCGACCAACACGCAAGCGGAGTCGCTGGTAGCTTCGCAGGTTTCAAGCCAGGTGACCAGTCGGATCTCAAGGGCCGCAGGCATTTCGCAGCTTTCCATCAGCCCGGTGCTGCAGGGTGGAACCTATCAGGGACCTCCCGGCGCGCAGATCACGATTCGCCAGCGCGTGACGGGTAACCTGTTCGTGACCTTCTCTACCAACGTGGCCACCACGCAGGACCAGGTGATCCAGGGCCAGTATCAGATTTCACCGCGCGTGGCCGTTAGCGCGACACGCGACCAGAACGGCGGATTCGCATTGGATACGCTGTTCAAGCACTCGTGGTGAGGGGGGAATGTCGTCGTGCGGGCCGGTGATTTGACCTTGCGCTCGGCGCGTTTCACCAGTTGTGCATGGTCCCGTCTTCCAGGCGACAGACGGGCAGGTAGGCTTTCTTGTACGGAAATGTTGCGGCGAGTTTCTCATCGATCTCGACGCCGTGGCCAGCAGCTTCGCCGGGATGCATCATGCCGTTCGAGAAGGTGTAGGCGTGGGGAAACACTTCGTCGGTGATGGCGGCGTGCGGCATGTGCTCCTGGATGCCGAAGTTGGGAACGCTGAGATCGAAGTGCAATGCAGCGCCCATACAGACGGGCGAAAGATCGGTGGCGCCATGGCAGCCGGTGCGCACGCCATAGAGATCGGCAAAGCTGGCAATGCGGCGCAGTTGCGTGATGCCGCCGGCGTGGGTTACGGTGGCGCGGATGTAGTCGATGAGCTGCTCTTCGATGAGCTGCTTGCAATCGAAGATGGAATTGAAGACCTCGCCGACAGCAAGCGGCGTGGTGGTGTGCTGGCGAATAAGCCGGAAGCCCTGCTGATTTTCAGCCGGCGTCGCATCTTCTAACCAGAAGAGCCGGAACTCTTCGAGGCTTTTACCGAGTGCGGCGGCTTCAATCGGCGTGAGGCGGTGGTGCGCGTCGTGCAGCAGCGTGAGATCGAAGCCGAACTTCGAGCGCACTGCGTCCATCAGCTTCGGCATGAAGGCCAGATACTTCGGCGTGGACCAGGTCTCTTCGCGCGGGCGCTCGCCTTCCGCCGGCTCGTAGGGTTTGGTTCCATGCGGCACGCCGTACGCGTCCGGCACTCCGGGTACGGCGGCCTGCACGCGAATCGCTTTGTAGCCGAGGTCGCGATGCTTGGCTACGGATTCGAGCAGGTCTTCAATGCTGTGGCCGTTGGCGTGCGCGTATACGGTCAGGCCCTCACGGCAGCGGCCGCCGAGCAGCTGGTAGAGCGGCATTCCGGCACGCTTGGCCTTCAGGTCCCACAGCGCCACGTCAACGGCAGCAATGGCGGCCATGGTGACCGGGCCGCGCCGCCAGTATGCGCCGCGGTAGAGATATTGCCAGGTGTCCTCGATGCGGTCGGCATCGCGGCCGATGAGGCAGGGGATGACGTGTTGCTCGAGATAAGCAGCGACCGCGAGTTCGCGCCCGTTCAGCGTGCCGTCGCCGAGGCCGTGCAGGCCGTCGGAGGTGACGATTTTGAGCGTGACGAAATTGCGAGCGGGGCAGGTGACGATAACTTTTGCTTCGACGATCTCGGCCATTCTTTTCCTTTTGTCAGCGCGCCGCCGGCGATGAAGCCGGCATCACTTCAATGTAATCGACGGGCGCGGGTTCAGGCCCGTCGGGCCGTCCGATAAGCCGCAGCTCGTCGCCGCGGTGCAGCGCTACGCCGCGCACGGTGTGGCGCGTGGAGGTGTTGCCGTTCATGCGATTGTCGGGCAATGCGGCGTCGGCGGACCAGGTTTCCACGGTTCTGCCGGCCACTTCGAGTGAGTACTCGGAAGCTCCGCGGCGGAAGTCAAAGTACTGGACGGCGATATCGTACCAGCCGTCGGGCTTCGTCCAGATCATCGATGCGGAACACTGTTCGCGATCCTTGCATTCAACTGCTTTTCCGCCGGAGGCAGTTTCCCACGGCGTCACGTCGACGGGCATGTAGCCGTCGAGCGTCATGCTTTCGGCTTCGAAGCGGCCGGGATAGTTGCCGACGCGGCCGAGCTGATCGGGAATGCCGGACATCTTCTGGAACCAGCGCGTGACGGCATCGCGCCAGACGATGGCGTGGCCGGCCTGGAACTGCAGCCGGCGGAGGACTTCGTCGTAGGTTGCGTCGGGAACTTTGCCGTGAAGCGACTGCCACGCGGGCACCTGCGCAGCCGCGGCCTGCGCGCCCCAGTAATGCGTGTCGTACACGTATTGGATCAGTGTTTTGCCGGAATGGAGCCGATACGAGTACGGAAGGTGGTGCATGAAGAGCACGAGATCGTCGGGGCAGGTTTTAAGCGATTCGTACTTTGCGGCGAGCGGCGCGGGGTACTGGCCAATGTAGCCGGTGCCGGTGGCGACGGTGCGGTCCATGCCGATGCCGTCGTGGTCGGCGCGCAGCCACTGGCCCCAGCCGTTGCGCTCGGCCGACTCGATGCCGGGGCCGAAATGGATGCCGATGATGTCAGTGAGCGTGCCCAGACCGAGCGGGCCGGTGTAGCTCTCGTAGATGTGCCAGGAATTCATCTCCAGCTGGTTGACGACCCGGCGCACTTCGGGATCGTTGCCGAAGGTGAGGCGCGTCCATTCGTCGGAGATGGCGGCGGCGCTGAGCGTGGGGTCCCATGCGAGACGGCCGAATGCGTAGAGATTTGCCAGCGCGAGAGGATGGCCGAGCCAGTTGTCGATGCCGACGTTTGCGACTCCGACAAATCCGCCGAGGGTGTGATGCATGCGGCTGGTTGTCCTTCCGCTGATCAAATCGCGCACCGGCAGCGGCGCTGCGCTCTCAGAGGCGCGCATGTCGGTATCGAGCGAGAGCTTCCACATGGGCGCGAGATAAACCAGATGGCGCTGCTGGCCGGTGTACTCCTGCGTGATTTGCAGTTCGATGGCTTCGTTGGTGTTGGGCAGCGCGGCAAAGAGCGGCGAGATGGGCTCGCGCACCTGGAAGTCGATGGGGCCGTATTTGATCTGCACGACGACGTTCGGGTCGAACTCGCCGTCGAGCGCGTGGAAGTTGTCGTAGCCGGCTCGGGCGCGATCGGCTTTGGGGTCGCGCCAGTCGAGATGGTGGTTATAGACGAAGCCGCGATAGAGCACGATGCCGCCATGTGGCGCGAGCGCGCGCGCCAGCACATTCGCCGCATCCGCAGGGCTGCGGCCGTATTGCGAGGGACCGGGCTGGCCTTCCGAGTCGGCCTTGATGACCACGCCGCCGAAATCGGGAATTACGCGGTAGATTTCATCGACCTTTTGACGCCACCACGCAACAACCTGCGGATCGAGCGGGTCGAAGGTGGAGAGGCCGCCGATGCTTTCGGGGCTGCTCATATCGATGGAGAGTGACAGGCGCACGCCGTAGGGACGGAAGACATCGGCGATGCGCGCGATGTCATGGAGATTTTCGGGTTCAAGCAAATGCGCGTCGGCGTTGACGTTGTTGATGGTGCAGCCATCGATGCCGACCGAGGCGAGCAGGCGCGCGTAGGCGGCGGCGCGGGAGAGATCGGAGC
>JASIJX010000059.1 GCA_030049955.1 Acidobacteriaceae bacterium | reverse complement strand
GCATCCTTCGATCGGAGATTTTGAGATCGAGGTTCTCGTGGTGGATGGAATGTCGACTGACGGCACGCGTGCTCTCCTGAAGGATTATGCCGCGCACCATCCGCGTGTGCGCATGATCGACAACCCGAAGCGCCGGGCGCCGTTCGCATTCAACCTGGGTCTGCATCACGCCCAAGGCAAATACGTGTGCATCCTGGGTGCGCATACGGTGTACCGCGACGATTACATCGCAGTTTGCCTCGCTGAGCTGCTGGCGCACAATGCGGCTGCCTGCGGCGGACGCGTAAAAACAGAACCCGCGAGCAACCGCCTGAGCGCGCGCCTGTCCGCATGGGCCATGAGCCACGCTTTCGGCTCTTCGCGCAAGTCGTTCCGCACGCAGCGCGAGGGTCATGTGGATACCGTGAATTATGCGGTCTTCCGGCGTGATCTCGCGCTGGCCGCCGGCGGATACGATGAGGACCTGCTGCGCAATCAGGATAATGACCTGAACCAAAAGCTGCGCGCTGCCGGGTTTGGCCTGTGGTGCACATGGAAAACGGAATGCCTGTATTTTCCCAAGTCCACGGTCTCGGGGTTATTTCGCTACGCCTACGGCAACGGCTTCTGGAACGCGTTGTCGATGGCCAGGAATCCCGCTTCGATGGGGCTGCGGCACTTTGTGCCTTTCTTCTTTGTGACGTCGCTGGCGCTTACGGCGTTCGTCGCCATAGCCGTTCGATTGGCGTCGGCGCACGCTGCGTGGATGGCTGCGATGCCGCTGGCCCTGCTGGTGGGATTGCATCTTGTGCTGGGTACGGCTGCAGCCATCGATGTTGCGGTTCGTGATCGTTCGCTGGGTGCACTATGGCTTCCGGCGGTGTTCTTCGGATTTCATTTTTCTTACGGATTCGGAACGCTGCGCGGATTCCTCAGCCAGCCGTGGACTGCGTGGCTGCCGAAGGAGCGGTCCTGCCGCCGCTCTGTGCCGTCCGGAGATTGACCATGCCCAATTTTGCGTATTCCGGTTTGGTTCACGCAACTGCTTCTGCCCGCGCCGTCGCCGCAGCGTGGCCATGAACGTTTGATTGCTTTGTCGATTGGAGGCCTATGCAAAACACCCGCTCACAGTTTCTTCCCTTTCATGTTCCTCTGATTGAAGAAGACGATATGCGCGCAGTTCGCGAGGTAATGGAGAGCGGTTGGATCACCACAGGCCCGAAGGCCGCGCAGTTCGAGCAGGAGTTCGCGAGGTATACGGGAGTGCGCCATGCGATCGCCGTGAACTCCGGCACTGCGGCGCTGCACCTGGCATTCGACGCCGCAGGCATCGGTGAAGGCGATGAGGTCGTGCTGCCCACGCTCACGTTCGCCGCGACCGCCGAGGCGGTAGTTTACTGCAAGGCGCGCCCAGTTCTCGCCGACATTGAGGCCCAGAGCTTCAATCTCGATCCTCTGCAGGCAGAGCGTGCGATCACCCCACGCACACGCGCCATTGTGCCGGTCCACATGGCTGGCCAGCCCTGCGATATGGATCCACTGCTGCACATGGCGCGAGCCCGAGGGCTGCATGTGATCGAGGACGCGGCCCATGCTCTGCCGGCGCGTTACCGCGGCCGCATGGTCGGTACCATCGGTGACATCACCTGCTTCTCGTTTTACGCCACCAAAAGCATAACCACCGGAGAAGGCGGCATGGTGACTACCGGTGCGGACGACTGGGCCGATCGCATGCGCGTCATGCGCCTGCACGGCATTAGCAAGGATGCGTGGAAGCGCTACACCGCCGAGGGATCCTGGCGATACGAGATTTTGGCTCCCGGATTCAAATACAACCTAACCGACATGCAGGGCGCGCTTGGCCTGACGCAACTGGCCAAGTGTGACTTTATGTGGCAGCGTCGCAGCCTGCTTGCCGCGCGCTACACCGAGGCGCTCAGCGCACTTGATGCCTACGAACTTCCCACCTCACGCCCCGACGTACAGCACGCCTGGCACCTCTACGTCATCCGCGTTCGCCCGGGAGCACTGACAATTCATCGCGACTGCGTAATTGAGGAGCTCAAGCAGCGCGGTATTGGCGTCTCTGTGCACTTCATTCCGCTCCATCTACATCCCTACTATCGCGATCGCTGGGGATATGCCCCAGGAGATTTTCCTGTGGCCGAAGACTACTTCGATCGCTGCATCTCGCTGCCGCTTTATCCGGGCATGACCGACGAGGACCAGGCGCGTGTCATCGACGCGCTCGCTGAGATCGCCATGCGATATCGCCGGACCGGCGCCGCAATGCACCTCGAGGTTTCCCCGGCCGCATTCGCCGCTCCAAATTCCTCCGGCGAAAAAGAGTCGATGGTGCAAACACTGCTGACCAATGCTGATCGTCAGGCACCCATTCCTGCATCACCGGGTGAATGGCAGGTTAGTGGGTCCAGGCGGTTGCTCGATTTTGCTGGCGCTGTCGCCGGCCTGATCGTGCTGTTCCCTGTCTTCCTCGCCTGCGCGCTTGCGGTGCGCCTCAGTTCGCCGGGGCCCATTTTTTTCCGCCAGCGCCGTGTCGGTCGCGGGGGACGGCTCTTTGAGCTTCTGAAATT